>JANXRR010000097.1 GCA_025356795.1 Bacteroidia bacterium | reverse complement strand
TGTATCTAATGAGTCTGCGCCAAGGTCGTTAGTAAAGCTTGCCTCAGGTGTTACCTCAGACTCTTCTACGCCAAGTTTGTCAATAATAATCTGTTTTACTTTTGTTGCAATTTCAGACATGTTTTTTAATGTTTAGGGATTCAAAAATCTGTGCAAAGAAAGAGATTTAGTGCAATATTGTCAAACTATTTTGGAACTCATCCTCGTTTTGAACAACTGAATTCAGAGAATCAACACTTTACCTCCAATAAAATATGTTTTTATCATCAAATCTAAATTCATTGGTGTAGAATCAATCAAGAGAAACGGCCATGAAAAAGAAAAAACTGGAGATTGATTATTCCTACGATTTTAAATTATTGGGCATAGCAACCGTTGCCAAAGGCTACCGATTGGCTTGGGAACTTAACAGTTTCTTGAATTGTCATTTGAAAAAGGCCGATGACTTGCTTGTTGGCGGAGGAGAATTAACCACCAGCTATTCTTACTTTGTAGATGAAACCTCTTTTAATGTTTTACGGCTTTTTAAAAACAGATCTAATGAATCGGACCAAATCAAGTATTTTCTTGTGCCCGAACACTCTCATTTTGATTTTATTATGATGATTCAAGGAGAAGGACTTGACAGCAAACGTTTGCAGAAAGAGTTAAAGACTATTCCTTCCATTGAATTGGTTGCTTTTATACCTTTGGACTCACTTAAATCGAAAGACCACTTTATTTTTTAATTATCATGATAGAAAAAATCTCTTATAACAAGACGAAAATTGTAGCCACAGTAGGTCCAGCCTCTAATAATAAAGATATGCTCTGTGCCCTTGTAAAAGAAGGCGTAGATGTTTTTCGGCTTAATTTTTCCCATGGTAAGCACGAAGATCACTTGAAGGTGATTCAATATGTGCGCGAAATAAATGCAGAATTTGGTACCAGTGTAGCTTTACTTCAAGATTTACAAGGCCCAAAAATCAGGGTGAACGATATGATGCCCAATATTGAAATTGTAGCAGGGCAAGAGTTGATCATCACCACACGAGAATTACTCGGTAATAACGAGATTGTTAGCACATCGTATAAAAATCTTCCTAACGATGTGAAAATTGGTGATATGATTTTGGTGGATGATGGTAAAATAGAATTGAAAGTAGTTGAGATACGCGATATTGAGGTTGTTACAAAAGTTATCTACGGTGGCCCGTTAAAGCCAAGAAAAGGCATTAACCTACCGTTCACAAAAGTATCGGCCCCTTCATTGACTGAAAAGGATAGAATTGATCTTGAATTTGGAATTAGGAATAAAGTAGATTGGATTGCACTTTCCTTTGTAAGAAGGACAAGTGACATAGAAGAACTTCGTCAGATTTTGAACGACAATAAATCTGCGGCTAGAATTATTGCGAAAATTGAAAAGCCGGAAGCCTTAGAAAACATTGATGCTATTATTGCCGCTACAGATGGCATTATGGTTGCCCGGGGCGATATGGGCGTTGAAATTTGGATGGAAGAAGTGCCCATGGTGCAGAAAATGCTTGTGGAAAAGTGTAACAAAGCTGCGAAACCCGTTATTGTTGCTACACAAATGATGGAAAGCATGATCGAAAACCCACGGCCTACACGTGCGGAAACTAACGATGTTGCAAATGCCGTTATTGATGGTGCCGATGCGTTGATGCTTTCTGCTGAGACTGCCGCTGGAAAATATCCGATAGAAGTAATTCGCAGCATGGTGCGCACCATAGGATCTGTAGAAAAACAAGGAAACATCTTTTATAAATTCAGGGAAGTTGATCCTAACTCTTCTTATTATCTAACTGATTGTTTAATTCTTTCGGCATGTAAGTTGGCGAAAGAAGTAAATGCAAAGGCAATTGTAGGGATGACGCAATTAGGCTACAGCGCTTATAAGGCTTCCAGTCACAGACCCAATGCTAATATTTTTGCCTTTACCGATAATTCTACAATTATTAATTCGATCAACTTGGTATGGGCTTCA
Organism: Bacteroidia bacterium; assembly: GCA_025356795.1. Taxonomy (GTDB): domain Bacteria; phylum Bacteroidota; class Bacteroidia; order Cytophagales; family Cyclobacteriaceae; genus ELB16-189. The sequence goes on along the minus strand of JANXRR010000097.1, from coordinate 4,703 downwards.
CGCGCGTATCAGTATGACGAAGCCTCTTCCACTGATGATACTATCAATGACGTTGAAACTATCCTTAAAAGGGACGGCCATGTAAAATCGGGCGATATTATCATCATTCTTGCCAGCATGCCCATTCATAACAAAGGCAGATCCAATACAATTAAAGTGAATGTGGTGAAATAAGAATTTGTTAAACAGCAAGAGGCATTACTTCTTTGGAGGTAATGCCTCTTTTAGTTTTACATTATTTAAATAGTGATCGAACCAATCTTGATACCGTTTCATTCTATCCTTCTGATAGCTGGGTGTTGAAATGCCGTGATGTTGATTGGGATAAACAATAAATTGTGTAGGCACACCCAATGATTTTAATGCTTGGTACATTTGTTCACCACCCACCGCTGGAACATTAAAATCTTTTTCACCAACCATATAAAGTGTTGGTGTTTTTATTTTCTCCACATTTAAAAAAGGATACGAAACCTTCAACCACTTCTCCATATTTTTCCATGGCAAACCTAGCTCGTTTTCGTATTGCAGAACATATTGATCGGAGCCATATAATGAAAGCTGAAGTGCACTTCCTGCACCACTGGCGGCTGCTTTAAACCGTGGATCTGTTGCTGTTACATAATCAGTTAATATTCCACCGTAGCTCCACCCACCAATGCCCAACCGATTTGGATCTGCAACTCCTTCGTTAATAAGATGATCAACAGCACCAAGAATGTCTATAACTTCTTTGTTACCCCAATCGCCAAAAATCGCACGGCTAAAATCTATTCCTCTACCGTTGCTTCCGCGATAGTTGACATTTAACACTGCGTAGCCTCCGGAGGCTAAAATTTGTGACGTGTAATCGAATGAAAAATCATCTTGAGAGGTGGGCCCTCCGTGAATCCAAACTATGAGTGGCAGCTTTTGTGTTTTTGTTTTCCCTACAGGTATGTATAGCAGATTACCAACGGTTGTTCCGTCTTTGCTAATAGAATTAAATCCTTCAGCAGAGGCTAACTTTATATTTTTGAACAGGTCGTCATTTGTATGAGTAAGTCTCCTTGGCTTTCCATTTTCGAAAGCATACACTTCTGGACTTGTTGATGGATCGCTTGAAAGCAATACCCATTTATTTTCACTACAGTTTTTTAGCGAATTAAAAACCCGCTGGCCTTCTGTGAGGATTATAAAATTTCCTGCAAGATCAAAAGAATACAAATGACTGGTTCTATCATCTTCCACTGTAGTTACAATATTTTTTCCATCGGCCGCCCAATGAGGTGCTGAAACATCGCGGTCAAGTTTTTTAGAAATTATAGCTGGTGATCCTCCCGTGATTGAAACGACTGCTATTTGAGGTTGATCATAAATAGTATATTCGGGGGTTCTTGATTTTAGGTAAGCGATGGATTTTCCATCAGGGCTCCACGCAGGTGCAGTATCGCTATTTTGCCAGGTTGTGAGTTGGCGAGGTACAGCCTTTGGCATCGCATCAAGTATCCAAATATCGCTATTGCCATTGCGGTCAGCATCGGCTGATCTATTGCTCACAAAAGCAAGTTGCTTACTATCGGGAGACCATGCAGGATTGCTTTCATCAAAATCACCACGGGTGAGTGTATCTAATTTTTTAGTTTCAATGGTAAATAGATATAAATGATCTCGCTTTCTTTCTAAATAGCCATCTCCATCACTTTTGAAGTGATAGCGATCCATCACTATGGGGAGAGCAGATTTTTTCTTCTCTGCCTCATCGCTCGATTCCTGATCTTTAATAACCAAAACAATTTTCTTGGCATCGGGGCTCCAAGCATAATCACTGATGCTGTATTTTAATCCCGTTAGTTTTTCCGCTTCACCGCCTCTGCGGTCAAGCTTCCAAATTTGTGATGACTTAGTTTCATATCGAGATGATAAGAAGGTCAAATATTTTCCATCGGGTGACCATCGCGGTTTGCTTTCGCCTTCTGTACTTGCTGTTAGCTTGATATTTTCTGAACCATCCCAACTAATCATCCAAATGTCGGTATCCGATTTATCTTTTACTGAGTCTGGCGTAGACAAAACATACGCTACCCATTTTCCATCGGGAGAAAGTTGAGGGTCGTTAACAGATTTTATCTTGTAAACATCGGATGGCGATAATGGCCTTTGTGCCACCGAAAGCAAACTTGCAGAAATAAGTAGTAAAGTGAAGAATTTTCTCATCTGTTAATTATTGTTTTTTATTGCTTGTAAGTAATTTCCCGTTCATGTTAGTTCTTTTGAAAGCGGGAGTGAGGTCAAAATTCTGTAAAGCAGTTTCATTAAGGTGCGGTAAAATAGTATCATTCAACCACAAATTACATTCACAGATAATATTCTCCACTCATTTTATTTTAGTGGTAATTCTTATCTTTAGAAGATGAAAAGAATAACTTCAATTGATGCGGTTCGTGGTTTTGTTATGTTAGCAATGGCCTTGGATCATGTTCGTGACCTGATCCACTTTAGTGCTTTGAGTTTCGACCCCACCGATTTAAGTAAGACTTCGTTTCCCATTTTTGCCACACGATGGATTACGCATTTATGTGCTCCAACTTTTGTTTTCTTGTCGGGGGTTTCAGCTTACCTGGCTTATTCTAACTCAAAAGATAAAAACGAGAGCAGGCATTTTTTGTGGAAGCGTGGCGTATGGCTAATCTTATTGGAGGTAACTTGGATAAACTTTGCCATCTGGTTCGATATTCATTTTAGATTAATAATGCTTCAAGTGATTGCCGCTATAGGTTTTAGTTTTATTTTGTTGATTGTTTTCATAAATAGATCCGCCAAGTATAATATTGTGATGGCCTCTATTATAATTCTTGTTTGCAATTTTGTAGTGGGCCTGAATTTTCCTGACTATCCTGGGTTAAATTTTTTATACCACTTGTTCTTTAGTTCATTCTTGTTTCAGTTTACCTCACAATTTATGTTGCTGGTTGGTTATCCTATTTTACCATGGTTCGGTATTATGCTGGCAGGTTATTCTTGTGGAGTTCTTTTCTCTAAGCCTAAAGAAGAGCGCTTAAAATTGTTTGTTCAGATTGGAGGTAGCCTGCTAATGTTATTTATAATTATCCGAGCTGTTAATGTTTTTGGTGACCCTGTGCCATTTAGCTTTCAAAAGAATGGCTTATTTTCAATACTGTCTTTTATTAATGTTTCGAAGTATCCACCTTCTTTACTTTATACATTGATCACCCTGAGTGTTGCTTTCTTTATGCTTTATTTTTCAGAAAAATTTGAGGGGAAGTGGAAGAAAATTTGTATAGTATACGGAAGCGTGCCTATGTTTTATTACCTAATCCATTTCTATTTGATTCATATTATTGCTCAACTAATAATGCTAGCACAAGGGTTTGCCTGGAGCGATTTTCAATTTGAGCCCTTTAAGTTTGGAAGGCCAGCAGCACCATCAGGTATTAGTTTAGCATATGTTTATCTTGTTTGGCTATGCGTAGTGGCCATGCTGTATCCTCTCTGTAAAAAGTATGCTGGGTATAAGAAAACGCATCCTGAAAAGGGTTGGCTTAAGTATATTTGAACTAATTAAGTTTGACCACAATCCAAAGTCGGGTTTCAGCTGCCATAGGTGAATAGGGAGTGCCACCACCCCTTTGCCCTCCACTTATGCCACCACCAAAACCGCTTCCATATTGCCTTTGCGAAGCTATGTTGGCCGAAGAAGCAACCATTGTCAATTTCCCTGTTTCGAAGCCTATGCCTAGCGTTGAAAGCGAAGCTTTATCAATTTTATATGCTTTAAAAGGAATTTTGGCTTCATATAAGTAAGCACCGGAATTATCCATATCAATGATCACTTTAATCCCATTCATCAAGCCAAGCCTCGAAGAAATAATTTTCTCTTTTGCAAGACCGAAAAGTTCAAGCACTTCCGTATCTTTTATTAGTTCTCGCTTCATATCAAGCCTCTTCTGGTCTTGTGTTCGTTTATCATCTCTCGAATCTTCTACTTTTTCTATTTGAGTAAAATCTCTTCCTTCCGGTGTTGGGTATTTAAGCCCAAATTTCCGCTTCTTTTTACCGTTGGGATCCAGCCAAACGGTGAGGCCAAACCGTGCTGTTTTTACCTGAGTCATCCCATCCGAAATTTTTAATCGGATGTATAAATTCTCCTCATCGTTGCACACGTTATACCAAAATTTATTGTCTGAATCTTTTTGCCATTCTACCGACCAATCCTCCACCTTTCCATCAATTTCTGGAGGCATAGTAGGGTGGCAACTTGCTTGGATACCTTTTTGAGCATATACAAAACAAGAAGTAAGAAGCGCGAGCGTAAATACTGTTTCTTTTATTTTCATCTGAAGGAATTTAATAATTTAAAAGTATGCTAAGTGAGGCAGTAAAACATTCCAGTCAATTATATTCTTTGCCAATTTAAACAATCATTTGCTACAGCTTCGGTACCACCATTACTACGCTTTCCTTTTCAACTACAACCGCACCTGCGGGGTCTCCTTTTCTTTTGCGAACAAATTTTTTAGGAGTAAACACCACAGGGCAAAGGCTGTCTGTTTTGCGTTTGGAGTTATAGGCCGCTAACTCAGCTGCTCGCTCAACTACATCTTTCGGAAAATTTTTGCCTGATTGATATTTAACCAGCACATGCGAACCTGCCACATCTTTGGCATGCAGCCACAAGTCGTCTTTAAAAGAATGTTTAAAAG
>JANXRR010000007.1 GCA_025356795.1 Bacteroidia bacterium | reverse complement strand
TTTTTTTCTTCGCCAAAAAATTTAGCCAAGATTACGCCAGGCCACATGAAATTCAAAATTCTATACACATCAGTCGAAGACAAAGCCTATGCTGGACAAATAATCCGTTATCAAATTAATGTATTTCCGTTGTTACCTATGCATTGGGTAACAGAAATCACACACCTAAAAGAGCCTCTATATTTTATTGACGAACAACGGTTTGGTCCATATCTTTTATGGCATCATCAGCATCATTTCAAGGAAGTAGAGAATGGAGTTTTGATGACTGATGAATTGAACTATGCAATTCCTTTAGGTTTTTTAGGAAGAATTGCTCACTGGCTTTTTGTAGGCAAAGAAGTTAACCGTATTTTTGAGTATCGGTTTAAAGCGTTGGAAGATTGCTTCTCAAAAGGTGAATCCAAGAAAAACACAAGTCTCTAAATCTTCATCATCATGGATTTCTTAATACTCTTTATCTGCTCCCTAATTTCAATTGGCACCTTTTTGTTTATGGAATGCGTGGCGTGGTTCACACACAAATATGTAATGCATGGCTTTCTCTGGACGTGGCACGAATCGCATCATAGAGTGCACACCCATACCTTGGAAAGAAACGATTTATTTGCGTTGGTTTTCAGCATTCCATCCATCACACTTTTTGTTATTTCGACCAGCATTTTTCCTAGTCCATATCTTTTTTCATTGGGTGCGGGTATACTTTTTTACGGTATGTTTTACTTGATCTTTCACGATATAATTGTTCATCAACGTATAAAGTGGATACCTAAAAATAAAAGCTCTTATTTGCATAGAATGATTCATGCGCATTATGTACATCATGGGAAACACACAAAGGAAAATTGCGAGGCGTTTGGTTTTCTCTATGCACCCAAAAAATACGAGCCAAAAAAATTCGTTTTCAAACAAGACAGACAGCAAACTCAATAGAAGAAAGTGGAAAGTCATTACTTATACCTTTCAATTGATCTTTTAGCGCTTTTCTTTGCTGTAATTTTTAGTTTCCTTCCTCAGAATAAATTTTATAAGCAATGGAGATTTCTTTTTCCCGCAATTATAATTACTGCCTCGGTTTTCATTTTATGGGACGTTCTATTTACACAAATGGGCGTATGGGGTTTCAATCCACGTTATGTCACTGGTTTGTATTTATTTAATTTACCCATCGAAGAGGTATTCTTCTTTATCTGTATTCCTTATGCTTGTGTTTTTACCTATCATTCCATCACTATTTTGATAACAAAAGAAATTTCAGGTAAGCTTCAAGAACGAATTTCAACTGTGCTTACTTTCTCGTTTTTTATCATTGGCCTACTCAATTACAATCGCTGGTACACAGGTTCTACTTTTATTGCAAGCGCAATCTTCTTACTATTTTTGAGGTGGTTTGTAAAACCAAGTTACCTCGGTAAATTCTATCAATCATTTATTTTTATTTTGATACCATTCTTTTTTATCAACGGGCTGCTCACTGGAACAGGAATAGCCAATCCTGTGGTTTGGTATAATGACCAAGAAAACTTATCCATTCGAATAGGAACGATTCCAATAGAAGATACATTCTATGGCATGCTTCTAATATTAATAAATGTAGCACTTTACGAAAAATTCAAAACTAGAAGTACAATTGCTTAATTTTGGGATTAGTTTTAATTTTTAGTGACAATGAATTTTAAATCAAATACACAGGATTCAGTACGGATGTTCAAGAGTAATTTTCTAGAAAGTCTTTCTAAAGTACATTGGTCAGTTCCTTTAATTGTTTGGGTGCCAGTAATAATTTACTCTGGCTGGCTAAGTATCAATATGTTTACTATCACAATTGCTGCGTTCTTATTTTTTTTTATTGGAGGTATTTTCTTTTGGACATTCGCAGAATACTTCCTTCATCGGTTTGTATTCCATTGGAAACCTAAAGGAAAATGGGGCGAACGGATTCACTTTATCTTTCATGGTGTTCACCACGATTATCCAAATGATGCCAAACGATTAGTTATGCCACCTTCTATGGGCATTCCTTTAGCTGGCTTCTTTTACTTCTTTTTTGAACTTGCTCTCGGTACGCAGAAAGCATTGGCATTTTTTCCTGGATTTATGATTGGCTATTTAATTTATGATCTTACGCACTATGCCTTACACCACGTAAATTTCAAATCGAATTTCTGGAAGAAACTGAAGCAACATCACATGACACATCATTATAACGATTCGACACGTGGTTTTGGCGTAAGTTCAAATGTGTGGGACAAAATTATTGGCACTGACTTCAATAAAAAAACAGTTTAAAAAAAATGCCTCAAACTTTTTTGTCTGAAGCATTTTTGAAAGATTTAGTTTAACTTAATTTTTTCCCATCTTTTCCATTTCCTTATCAAAAGTTTCTTTAAACTTTTGATAGTCATAATCAATCTTTAATTTATCATCAGTAGAAAGGCGTTCGTTGTATTTTTTTACTAAATCATCAGCAGAAAGCTCAATAGCAACATATGTTTTATAAGTGCCATCTTTAGTTTGAACTAATTTTTCACAAATAGTTCTGATTCCAGAAAGTGTTTGATTTACTATCTCTCTATTAAGGCTTTCAAATTTCTGCTCTAACTCTTCCTTTTTATTTAAGGAATTAGAATTTGTATAGTTATCGGTTACAGTTTTAACAGTAGTTTGAATAGCTGCCGCTAATTCATTTCTCGCATTTGTTAAAGCTTTGGATTTTGATGTTACTTGATCCATACTTTCACCAATAGAATTTGAACGGAAAACTTTATTCGTTGTAAAATAGTCTGGGCCAGAACAAGGAACGATGACTTCTTTTTCTCCAGTTGGTGTTTTCTCTTTGCTTTTACATCCACCGATGATAACCGTTGCAGCTGCAATGGCCATAAATGAGAGATTGATTACTTTTTTCATAGTTGTTGGTTACATTATGTTTGCAAGTTAAGCATTGCAATTTATAGGCCAAATCTTACAAGATTAGCTGCTCTATTGCAAAATAGAATTCAAAAGCATTGGCATTTTATCCTTCTCAAGTATTTCAAGACTTTTATTGTAGGCCTCTTGACTGGAGCGGTCATAATCCAAGCTGTAGCCTTTTATTCTATCCAAAGTTGTGGTGTAAATTTCTTTATTATCTCTCAACAAAACCACCTTTACAACTGCGGTAACATAGGTTATAAAAATACTTCCTGAAACAGATCCCTTTTCGGCATCGGCATTAATATCCATCCAAAATTGAGCCTTTTGCTTATCTGGTGTAATTTCAAAGCCTGAGTTGGTGATAAAATTCTTTAACCTGTTGGTAAGTTGTTGATTGGCACGATCCGCACCAAAAGTCTTTTC
>JANXRR010000025.1 GCA_025356795.1 Bacteroidia bacterium | reverse complement strand
TGTTCTGAAATTTGAGAAGCAACAAAAAAAGAATCGGTTGGTTCAGTATTTATCCGAATGGCATCATCGGCACCAATGGCAAGCGCTTTGCGCAGGGTTGGCTCTGTTTCTGCCAGCCCTACATTAATTACGGTTACGGCTGCCCCCATGCTTTCCTTTAGCTCAATTCCTCTTGCCAATGCGTAATCATCGTATGGGCCTATAATGTATTGAACTCCATTGGAATCAAACTTGGTGTTATTGTCGATAAAATTGATTTTGGAAGTGGTATCGGGAACATGGGTTATACAAACTAAGATTTTCATGCGTATCGTAAAAATTGAATTCTACTCTCTCAAACAAATGAATTGTAATTTTGGCTCAAGATAAAGGATAAAAATTTAAATCCGAAAAGCGTATGAATATCGAACGGGTAAAAATATTAGAAGAATTTTATAAGGACAATCCAGCCGATCCATTTAATATTTATGCCTTGGCGTTAGAATACCAAAATAGTAATAGTGAAAAAGCAACTGCCCTTTTCGAAAAGCTTTTAACTGACTTTGAAGATTACCTCCCTACTTATTATCAAGCTGTCGAATTTTTTGCTTACAAAAATCAGTTGGCAAAGGCAATTGAGATTGCAAAAAAGGGAATTGAAAAAGCAACAGCAGCTAAGGAGATTAAAACTATGGGTGAGATTAGAAGTTTACTCAATTCGATTGACGATAGTTTTTAGTCAAATGGTTTATATTTGAAATACAATCTTCCCAACTTTATTAGGTTTGGTTATATCAGGGAACGATTCAACAATTTTGGAGAAAGGCCGAATAGAATCTATGATGGGGCGTATTTCGTGCTTGCTCACAAAAGTTAGCATATCGGCAAACTCGGCATCGCTACCCATGGTTGATCCTTCCAACGTAAGTTGGTTCCAGAACATTCTATACAAATCAATTTTAGTTGGCAAGCCGTTGGTGGCTCCATAAAAAATGATTTTTCCGTTGGGTCTTAAAATTTTAATGAAGTTATTGATCTGGTCTCCACCGGCACTATCAATAACCAAATCAAATCCACCTTTTGTTTTCCATAGGTCGGTGTAGGCAGATTCTTTCTTATAATTATACGCACCTGTTGCACCCATTTTTAAAGCACGAGCAATTTTTTCATCGCTGCCCGAAGTAATATAGACGTTTGCACCGGCAGCTTTAGCAAATAGAAAAGCAAATTGAGCCACGCCACCTCCAAACCCTGAGATCAATACATTTTGCCCCGACTTCAATTTCCCTTTTTTAAATAATGCACGATAAGCAGTTAACCCACCCAATGGTAAAGACGCTGCCTGCAAAAAATCTAAGTGCATAGGTTTTAATTGGAGCCGATCAACATTTACTAATGCATATTCTGCAAAAGTACCGTTAAATGGCATTCCTAAAATGGTGTAATTTTTTGATTGCACATCGGGGTCATTGCCCCAATCAATATTAGGGTTAATAATTACTTCTTTGCCAATCCACTCCCGATCTGACTCTTCAAAAACTTCTTCCACCACGCCCGCTCCATCAGCGCCCATAGTAATGCCGAACTTTATATTAGGATACTTGCCTTCACGGATCCAATCATCGCGCCTATTTAAGCCTGCCGATTTAATTTTAATAAGAGCTTTGCCTTCTGCCAGGGTTGGCTTAGCAACTTCCACCAATTCTATTTTACCTGGCCCGGTAAGTACAAGAGCTTTCATGCTATGATTTTAGAATTAACAATTACGAATTAAACAAAACAATCGTTAAGTATCAATTTTCAATTAAAAAGGTGGCTCTTCATCAGGTCTTTGGGGCGGTAATGGTGAATCGCGGAACGTGTTTAGTCTGCTCTCTTTGGTAATCATGCCTGAGAACGGATTTTCATTGGATGGGCGATCATCCATATCTGCGAACTTAGTGTACTTGCCAATAAATTTTAGCTTGGCAGTATCAAGAGAGCCATTTCTGTGTTTGGCTATTATAACTTCGGCCATGCCTTGGGTTGGCTGGCCATCTTCATCTTGATCAATTTTATAATACTCCGGGCGATACAAGAACATAACTATATCAGCATCTTGTTCAATAGATCCTGATTCGCGCAAATCAGAAAGCTGTGGTCGCTTATCTCCACCTCTAGTTTCTACACCCCGACTTAGCTGCGACAACGCGATTACCGGAACATTTAATTCTTTGGCTACACCTTTAAGCGCGCGCGAAATAGAAGCGATTTCTTGTTCGCGGTTTCCACCGGCTTCTCCTTTCATCAATTGTAAATAATCGATTACAATCAACTGAATGTTATGTTCGGCTTTAAGCCTGCGGCACTTTGCGCGCAATTCCAAAATAGAAAGACCGGGTGTATCATCAATGAATATGGGCGCTGCCGAAAGCCTATTGGTTTTGCTTACCAATTGCTGCCATTCAAAATCAGCTAGGTTTCCTTTCTTTATCTTTTCAGATTCTAATTCAGCTTCTGCTGAAATAAGACGGTTTACCAATTGAAGGGAAGCCATTTCAAGAGAGAAAATTGCTACCGCATGATTGAAGTCAACCGCTGCATTGCGCAATGCCGAAACAACAAAGGCAGTTTTTCCCATCCCGGGCCTGGCCGCTATGATCACCAAATCAGATTTCTGCCATCCCGAAGTAATTCTATCCAGTCGCGAGAACCCGCTCGGTATTCCCGTAAGGCCATCTTTATGATTTTTCTTCTCTTGTAATTCTTTGATAGCTTGAAACATCAACGACTTCATGCTGTCATAGTTCTTGCGCAGGTTGGCATCAGAGATTTTGAAGATAGACTGCTCTGTTTTATCTAGGAGTTCAAAAACATCGGTTGTATCTTCATACGCATCTTGGTGCACTTGGGAGGCAATCTGAATAAGATTGCGTTTTATAGCCATCTCAATAATGATACGAGCGTGGTATTCAATATTGGCTGCAGATGATACTTTGGAAGTAAGCTCTGCGATGTAATAAGCCCCCCCTACAATTTCAAGCTTTCCATTTTTTCTGAGTTGGGCAACTACCGTGCGCATATCAACAGGATCGGAAGCAGAAAACAAATCGATGATAGCTGTATAAATTTCTTTGTGCTGTTCAGAATAAAAATGTTCCGGACGAAGAAACTCTACCACTGCAGTAAGGGCATTCTTCTCTAGCATAAGCGCACCCAACACGGCTTCTTCTAAATCAAGAACCTGAGGAGGCAATTTTCCTAAGCTGTCGGAAATATCCCGAACAAACTTGTTTGCCTTGCCTGCCCCGCTTAACGCGGAACCTAGCCTCAGTGTTGTTGATCGTTGCTCCATTACAAGGTGGTTGTTGGTTTGCGTTTTTAAATTAAGGGCTACAAACCTAATACAACGATTAAGTTTTTAAAGACCATGTCTCAACAAGTTTTAAACAATCTACACACAATAAACATTCTTTGATGTTTATAAATTCTACTTCATTAAAGATTGACAATTGATAATTGATAATTACTTTAGCTTTTATATGGATCACTTAAGTAAAGCATTTGAATTTATTTATTCTGCCAATCAGGATAAACAACGTATCGCTATAGTAGGCGAACAGGGTTCTGTCATTTTCGAGATGGTGAAACACGTATTAAAGTATCAACACAAAAATACCGACTATGTAACTGATGGTCAATTAACCACCTATACTTCGTTAACATTTACTGATGCACCGGTTTTAATTGTTTTGTGTGCTCAACCATTAGCATCCTTACTTTTATTACAATCGCATGTTTTAATAATCTCTAACTCACTGGCTAAAAATGATTTATCTGCTCTCAACCAACTTATTGATTCACTACCCAAAAGTGGAATTTTGATTGCCGATGATAGAGAGCCAATCATGAGTCTAACCAAAAAAGAACGTTCTGATATTTTGACCATTAACTTTAGAGCATACACTCATAAGATTGAGCAAGAGGAAGTTATTCTTATAACCAGTACTAATGAAAAATTCCCTCTCAAAATTAAAGGAGATGAAAACCTTAGAAATATAACTGCCTCCAAAGAAACTCTCAAAAGAATAGGTGTTTCATCGGGGCAATTCTATCGGGCTATTGCTAACTTTACAATTTAATATGAAGCTAAACCTTAAAGTACCCATTTGCTTTTTTGATCTTGAAACTACAGGCACAAATACCATCACCGATCGCATTGTAGAGATAGCTGTTATCAAACTCATGCCCAATGGGGAAGAAATAAGAAAGCAAAATGTTTTGAATCCTACCATCGCCATCCCCATTGAATCATCACTCATTCATGGCATTTATGATGGTGATATAAAAGACAAACCTACCTTTAAAGATGTTGCTAAAGAGTATATCAAATTTTTTGAAGGTGCTGATCTTTCTGGATTTAACATCTTAAAATTTGATGTGCCGGTTTTAGTGGAAGAGTTTCTCAGGGCTGGGCTAGATTTTGATTATAGCCGCAAAAAAATTGTGGATGTACAAAAAATCTATCATCTAATGGAAAAGCGAAATCTATCGGCAGCATATAGGTTTTATTGCAACAAAGACCTTAAAGATTCTCACACTGCAGAAGCCGATACACAAGCTACGATGGAAGTACTGTTGGCTCAAGTAAAAAAGTATGAAAACCAGCAAGCAACTGATGGCCTGGGCCATCCAGTAGGTATCGTTCAAAATAATATGGAAAGTTTGCATAGCCTTACCTCATCCGAAAGTGTAGACCTAGCTGGAAGGATGGTTCGTAATGACAAAGGTGATGCTGTCTTCAACTTTGGTAAACACAGGCTCAAACCTGTGCTTGCAGTTCTTAAGCAAGAGCCCTCTTACTACGATTGGATTATGAATGGCGATTTTCCGCTAGATACAAAACGTAAATTGACTGAGATTAAGCTGAGCGCATTCAATAGTAAATAGTTTGATTTGCTGATTTTTCAAGCTTTCATGAATTCTTAGGAATAATAAATCCAATTGTTGGAATTGATATTGCCCTTCGTGGAGGTCATCAAGTATTTTGATGATGAGTTTTTCCTAAAACCATCAAATAATGGAAAGCATACAAGTATATCCTTGTTTTCGGTTCACCCATTATCTTTTATTCATGCGCAATAGTGCGCCCAGGAGAAAAGTTTGAG
>JANXRR010000615.1 GCA_025356795.1 Bacteroidia bacterium | reverse complement strand
TTTTTAACGCCAGCAATTGATTTTACTTGCTTCTCAATCTCTTTTGAAACAAGATTCTCTACATCGGATGGCGATGCCCCTGGATATACCGTAGAAACAAATATCTGAGGGAAAACCACTTCAGGGAAATTTTCCTTTGGCAGTCTATTGTAGGTCATTATACCAGCAAGGCATATAAAAACAACCGCTACATAAATCACCACTTTGTTGTCAATCGACCAACTGGTGGGTCCAAATTCTTTTTCTAGGTCTTTCATATTTTTAGATGTTAGTAGTTAGATACAAGTATCAATATTCAATTGCCTTTCCTTATACCTTTTGTCTGAGTCTTTATGTCTAAATTTTAACTAATTCGCCATCATTCAATCCCTGGTAGCCGACTGTGATTATTTTATCACCCGATTTAACACCAGTTTTTAACTGAGCTAGGTTATTGTAAACACCTACAACCTCTACAACTCTTTTGCGAGCTACCAATTTACCTCCTTCATTTTCAGCAACGTACACTACTTTTTGTCCATTGATATCTTGCACAACGTTAATTGGAACGCACAAGGCAGCAGGTTCTGAATGAAAAATAACTTGAATTACGGCAGTCATATTGGGCCTTAAATCAGCAGCCGAAGGAACTTTTATTTCTATAGGAAAGGAACGGGTAAGTTGTTCAATATTGCGACCAACAAACGTAACTTTAGCATCAAATTTTCTATCAGAATCAGATAAAGAAATAATCACTTTATCGCCTTTCTTAATGTTGTTCACATACGCTTCAGAAATTTTAGAGGCAACCTTCAAATCGTTGGTATTAATTACTCGGAATGCCGGAACACCCGGAGCAACATTTTCACCTATCTTAATATTAACGGCATCGATAGTACCTGTAATGGGTGACTTCATTTTCGACATTTCCAATTGTTCATTCAAAGTAGCGAGTCTTCTTTCAGTACTTTCCTTACTGTTTTTTGCCTGCAAGTATTGAATCTCAGTTCCTATTTTTTGATCCCATAAATTCTTCTGACGATCAAATACTGTTTTTGCTAGTTCAAGACCTGACTTAAGTTCTTCAATTCCACGGATAATAAGTGAATTATCAATTTGTGCGAGCGTTTGTCCTTTTACAACTGCATCACCTTCTCTTACCAATACTTGTGTAAGCACACCTGCAGATTTTGCACTCACTAAAATGTTATCCACCGCTTCAATCATACCTTGTGTTTGGATGTAATGATCAAATTTTTGTGGTTTCACTTCTGTTACCCCAATTTCTTTATACTTAACCTTAGCGGAATCAGGAGTAATCGTTTTTTCAAGTTCAGTTATTTTTTTTGCCAGAGATGCTTGTTGCGCCTTAAGTTTTTCAAGCTCGGCTTTTGGATCTGGTTTTCCACACGCAGCAACTATCAATGAGATAGTAGCGATTACCATAATTGAGTAAATTTTATTTTTCATTGTTTTATAAGATTTGAAGTTGGGAGTTATTTTGAAGGAGTATTTTGAACGAGTTTACCAAAGGCTTTGTCCATATCCACTTTAGCTACAAGAACATCATATAAAGCACTGTAGTAATTAACCTGCGTTTCTTTAAGGCCAGATTCTGCATCTACAACTTCAATGTTTGAACCTACGCCCTGACCATATTTTATTTTGGTAACTCGTGCTACTTTTTCTGCGAGAGTCATATTTCTTTTTTGAGATTCTAACGCTTGTTGACTGTTTTGATAATTAGTAACTGACTGCTTAATCTGTAGATCAATGCTCGATTTTAAAATCTTAAAGTTGTTATCAACTTTTTGCAGATTAAGCTTCTCCTGCTGCACTTGATATGTTCTTTGCAAGCCACTGAATATAGGTATACGAAGGTTGACTCCTATTAAGCTCTGACCATACCACCTGTCAGTGCCTACCTGAAGACCAGACACTGGATCTGAGTAATCAGAAAATTCAGAATTAGTTGAAAACAACCCACCGAGTGTAGGTGATTGAGTTCCATAACCAAAGCTCGCAGTTGCGGTTAAACTTGGCAAACCGGCTGCATATTTATTCTTAACATTTAACGATTGTAGTTTTCGATTTGTTTCTAACACTTGATAATCCGGGCGATTCATATAATTCCAATCTTTTAAGTAGTTATTCAGATCAACTGAAGAATTCAATACTGAAAGATCGCCTTGAACATCCAGCACCTGATCTATTGGGTAATTCATCTGGAACTTAAGAAGTTCCAGACTTAATTGTTGAAGTCGTTCGAACTTATCACGTTCAGTTGTTAGATTATTGAGTGAAACCTGAATACGATCAACATCAATACCTTCGGCAAATCCATTTGTATTCAGGGCAATGGTATTTTTTAACAAAGAATCAACGCGTGTAATGTTGTTGGTAAACAACTTCATCCGCTCCCTATTTATCAAAGCGGAGTAAAATGCTTTTGTAGTTTGTTCTACAGTCTGCTCTTTTGTTTGAACCGATTGTTTCACTGAAAGTTCTTTGAAAGCATTAGATGCCTGCAAGCCAACAAGGTAAGAGCCATTAAAAAGTATCTGGTTAATCGAAACTGTAGCTGCTGAGTTAACTGGCAATTGAAAGAAATTAGGCATAGCATAAACATCTCCTAATTTAATACCAGGAATTTTGCTTACGTCAACAATTCCTCCTCCTCCACTATTAGTTCCAAAGAACCGCTGTAGTTTCGTATTATCATTAATCCCAAAATTTCCATCAATCTGAGGCAAACCAAGGCCACGGGTTTCATTCACTTTGGCGGTAGCAATTTGCTGGTCAATAACGGAGTTCTTAATGTTATTGGAATTCTCCAACGCATATTGAATGCATTGTTCAAGCGTAAAAACAGAACCGGAGGCAGGCGGTGTTACATTTTGTGCGGC
>JANXRR010000576.1 GCA_025356795.1 Bacteroidia bacterium | reverse complement strand
TTACTTAACAAGACGGCTGGTAGATGTTGCTCAAGATCTTGTTATTACAGAAGAAGATTGCGGCACATTACGAGGGCTTAAAGTGACTGCTTTAAAAGATAACGAAGATATTGTTGAGCCTTTATCAGAAAGAATAGTAGGCAGAGTAACAGTTCATGACATCTACGATCCATTAACTGAGAAATTGATTTGCCCTGCGAACCAGTCTATTACTGATGATATTGCAAAGCTTATTGAAGATACTAACATTGAAGAAGTTGAGATACGTTCTATCTTAACGTGCGAAACCAAAGTAGGGGGATGTGCAAAATGTTATGGAAGAAATCTTGCTACTGGCCGCATGGTGCAAGCAGGTGAAGCAGTTGGTGTAATTGCTGCTCAGTCTATAGGTGAGCCAGGAACTCAGCTAACACTTCGTACATTCCACGTGGGTGGTACAGCTTCTAACATTGCTGTTGACGCAAACATTAAAGCTAAGTTTCCAGGTTTCGTTGAATTTGAAAGTATACGTACTGTAGAAACTTTTGACAAGGACGGTAAGAGTGTTCATGTTGTAATGGGCAGAACAGGCGAAATCAGAATTTTGGACGAAGAAAAAGGAAGGGTATTAATAACCAATAACGTTCCTTACGGTACTTTCCTTCAAGTTAAAGATGGCCAAAAAGTTGAAAAAGGAGAGCAGCTTTGCTATTGGGATCCTTACAATGCCGTTATTCTTTCTGAATTTGATGGACAGATTGGTTTCGAATCGATCATTGAAGGTATTACTTTCAAAGAAGAGTCTGATGAGCAAACTGGTCACCGTGAAAAAGTAATTACTGACACACGTGATAAAACCAAGAACCCTTCAATTATTGTTAATGGTAAAAATGATTCAAAGGGTTATAACATACCAGTAGGCGCTCACTTAGCTGTTGAAGAAGGTGAGAAAATCAAAGCAGGTCAAGTACTTGCCAAGATCCCTCGCACCATGGGCAAGTCTAGAGATATTACTGGAGGTCTTCCTCGTGTTACTGAATTGTTTGAAGCGCGAAACCCATCTAACCCAGCTGTAGTAAGCGAGATTGATGGTGTGGTAACGTATGGCGGCATTAAGCGTGGTAACCGTGAGATTTTCATAGAATCTCGTGATGGCGTTCAGAAACGATACATGGTACCTCTTTCCAAGCACATCTTGGTTCAAGATAACGACTTTGTGAAAGCGGGTCAACCATTATCAGATGGAGCAATTACTCCTTCCGATATATTATCTATTAAAGGCCCAACTGCGGTTCAAGAATACTTAGTAAACGAGATTCAAGAAGTGTATCGTCTGCAAGGTGTGAAGATTAACGATAAGCATATTGAATGTATCGTAAGTCAAATGATGCAAAAGGTAGAGATCATTGATTCAGGAGACACTACTTTTTTGCCTGGTGAATATGTAGATAAATTTGAATTTCGTGAAGAGAATGATTTGGTCCTTGACAAGAAGGTGGTGTTGGAGTCAGGTGATTCAAATAGATTCAAAGTAGGTCAAATTGTTTCACCGCGTGAATTGAGAGATGAAAATTCATCGTTAAAACGCAAAGACCTGAAACCAGTTGAAGTAAGAGATGCGTTGTCTGCTGTTTCAAGACCAACATTGCAAGGCATTACACAAGCATCGCTGAAAACAGAAAGCTGGCTTTCAGCAGCATCGTTCCAAGAAACCACCAAAGTGTTGAGCGAAGCCGCTATCCGCGGAAAGGCTGATCGTTTAGTGGGTTTAAAGGAAAATGTTATTGTGGGTCACTTAATTCCAGCAGGAACTGGCCAGCGAATTTATAATGATATGATTGTTGGTTCAGAGGAAGAGTATGATAACTTGATGGATGTAACAGTTGCTGCAAAATCAAAGGAAAAACAACTTCAAGACTAATTAAATTAGGTGTCTCCTAAATGGGGACACCATATATTTCTATATGGCAAACGAGAAAGAGGAGGTGCAGTCAAATCAAATAAATATTGAGCTTTCAGAAGAGATTGCTGAAGGTGTTTATTCGAATTTGGCAATGATTGCCCACTCCAATAGCGAGTTTGTTATTGATTTTATTCGATTGATGCCAGGCGTACCAAAGGCAAAAGTGAAATCGCGCATAGTGATTACACCAGAACACGCCAAGCGTCTGTTACTTGCGCTAAAAGATAACATTGAAAAATATGAGGCTTCTTTTGGACCTATCAAACGAACTGATGAAGCCCCTAGATTCCCTATGAATTTTGGAGGAACCATTGGTGAAGCTTGAAAAATCCATGTAAAATTAAAATAGGATACCAAAATTCTTTACACAAGGTTTTGCATCCTATTTTTCTTTAGATACCTTTGCAGTCCTAATTTTTTGAAGGGTTTTAACAATAAAAATAAATGCCTACCATTCAACAACTTGTAAGAAAGGGAAGGACTAAACTGACTTTTAAGTCGAAGTCCCCAGCCTTAGATTCCTCTCCACAAAGAAGGGGTGTATGCACAAGAGTGTATACAACCACTCCTAAAAAGCCTAACTCAGCCATGAGAAAGGTTGCTAGGGTGCGCCTAACTAACGGCAAAGAGGTTAACGCATATATCCCAGGAGAAGGCCACAATCTTCAAGAACACTCGATTGTTCTTATTCGTGGTGGAAGGGTAAAAGACCTTCCCGGGGTTCGTTATCACATTGTTCGTGGTGCTCTTGATACCTCTGGTGTGGGTGGAAGACTTCAAAGTAGATCTAAATATGGTGCAAAAAGACCGAAGGCTGGAGCTGCTGCTCCTGCTGGAAAAGGTGCACCTGCGGCCAAAGGAAAAGGTAAAAAATAATCGATTTCAACGATGAGAAAAACAAAACCTAAAAAGAGATATCTTCTCCCAGATCCTAAGTTTAATGATACTTTGGTAACAAAGTTTGTGAACTATATGATGGAGGAAGGAAAGAAAAGTGTTGCTTACAACATATTCTATGATGCTATTGCGATAGTTGAGAAAAAAGCAGGTGGAGAACCTGGCTTGGAGATATGGAAGAGAGCAATGAACAATGTAATGCCTACAGTGGAAGTAAAAAGCCGAAGAGTAGGTGGCGCAACGTTTCAAGTTCCAGTCGAAATAAGACCAGAAAGAAAAGTAAATCTTAGCATCAAGTGGTTGATTGATTACTCACGCGCTCGTGGAGAAAAGACCATGATGGATAAGTTAGCCGGAGAAATTATGGCTGCCTCTAAGGGCGAAGGTGCGGCTATCAAGAAAAAAGACGATACTCATAGAATGGCCGAAGCAAACAAGGCTTTCTCCCATTTCAGATTTTAATTACAATGGCTAGAGATCTCAGGTACACAAGAAATATTGGTATTGCCGCTCACATTGATGCTGGTAAAACTACCACCACCGAGCGCATACTTTATTACGCAGGTGTTAATCATAAAATAGGTGAAGTACATGATGGTGCTGCAACTATGGACTGGATGGCGCAAGAGCAGGAGAGAGGTATTACTATCACTTCAGCGGCTACCACCGTTTATTGGAAATATAAAGCCAACGATTATCACGTAAACATTATTGATACCCCTGGTCACGTTGACTTCACTGTAGAAGTCAATCGCTCCTTGCGTGTTTTAGATGGATTGGTTTTCTTGTTTAGTTCTGTTGACGGTGTTGAACCGCAATCAGAAACTAACTGGCGTTTAGCTGATAATTATAATGTGACTCGTTTAGGATTCGTTAATAAAATGGATCGTCAAGG
>JANXRR010000006.1 GCA_025356795.1 Bacteroidia bacterium | reverse complement strand
TCATCGTTTTGCTTCAACCAGGCCTTTTCAATTTGCTTGTCCAACGGCAAGGAACCTGGCTGCACATACCAACCATCTTTCTCATATTCCTTAGCTTCTTTTCTGGCAGACTTCATCGCCTTTTCCTTAAGCGCTTTTTTGTCTTCCTTCATTTTTTCCTTCTTATCAACTGCATTACTTTGTGCGTTAGCTATTCCAACTACAGCAACCAGCATAATTACTCCAATTATTAGTTTTTTCATACAAGGGGATATTTGTTTGGAAGCAAATAAAGGTATTTCAAAAGTACTGCCTAGCGGTTACACCCAGTATTTCTTGTAAAACATATAAAATACCTGCTAGTACGGAGTTGTGATACCTTGTAACCACACAAATAATTACCCTTGAATGGGTATTTAAGCTGAGGAAAAATTTAGAGTATTTTGAATATTCTAATATCTAAATTTTAAGGCACTAAAATGATTGATCGAGTAGTTGCGACATATTATTTGAATACGATTAAATTCTGCTTGCTAGCGCTTCTATTTTTCCTGATTAACAGTAACTCCCAAGCTCAATTACCCAAGCTAATTATTGATAGCAAAGGGCATACGGGGCTTGTCAACAAATTGATCTTCACGGAAGGGGGGCGAAAGCTTATCTCGGTTAGCAATGATAAAAGCATCCGGATTTGGGATGTAAATACCGGATCGCTAATACGGACATTGTATGTAAATCAAGCAGGAGGATATCATGGTAGAATTTATGCTGCCGCTATTACTCCCGATGAAAAAACGTTAGCTATCGCGGGCTTCTTTGGAAAGAATAGTTCCGATTCTCTTGGCATCGGATCCATCTATTTAATGTCGTTGGATAAGCCAGAGGAAATGAAGATTCTTAGAGGACATACCAATGTAGTAACTGATCTATTCATTTCTTCCGATCTTACACTAGTAAGCTGTTCAGCCGATAGAACAGTTAAAATTTGGTCTTTGCAAGAAAATCAACCCAAAGTAATAAGTACATTCACTAAGCACATAGCGCCACTAAGCAAACTAGCATATTCAAAAGCCACCAATAGAGTTGCTTCTTCTGACATACTCGGTAACATTATAATATGGAAATTAGAAACTGGAGAGATCATCGCTGATAAACTTGGAAAATTTCATGAAGGTGCAATTACTGCCGTTACCTATTCTGACGATGATGCCTTTCTTTTTACTGGCGATCAAAATGGGAAGCTAATAAAATGGACTAATGGAGGTCGCTTCATTGAAACAGTGGAAGAAGGCAATTCCCCGATTAATGCAATGCTCCCAATTAAAGGACAGAGCCAATTATTGTACCTCAATACAAGTGGTAAAATCAGAGATGTTACTAATGGCAGTCTGGTAAAAGAATTCAAAGGACATAACAATTCAGTAAGTGCCACCGCCATGGCTCCTTTCACAAAATTTGCAGAAAGTAAAGGCACGTATGTAGCAACTGCCGGTGGAGACGAAAAGGAAATACTAATATGGAACACAGAAGATGGTACCGTGGTGAGAAAGTTTGTTGGGCAAGGACATGGTGTTTTCTCAATCGGCCAAAGCACCAATCCATTAGGCATTGCTTATGGACAAAAAAACACAACAGGTGTACTTGAAGATGCACCACCGGAAAAAATATTTAACCTTCTGGATTATACTTTAAAAGACGTTACGAAGGAAAATAAAATTAAAGGCTTTGAACGCCAGTATTTAGAAAATAAAATCTTTAAAGAAAGTGCCAGTCAACTAAACTATGGCGTGGGTTCTCTTCATATCGATCCGCTAAAAGATGGAGAAATCAGATCGTATACATTTTTAGATGATCATAATTCCATTGCTGTAGGTTCAACTTTTGGAATTTCTCTCTTCACCCGAAAAGGAGAATTACAAGGAAGATTGAATGGACATAGCGGTGAGGTGTGGTCTGTCTGTCCGTTTGACAATGATCTTTTGCTTTCTTCTAGCAGTGACCAAACCATTCGCATTTGGAATTACAAGAAAATGGAGTTGCTTCTCTCTTACTTTCCTTGCAACGATCGTGAATGGGTAATCTGGTCTCCCAGCGGATATTACGATGCGTCTTCAGGGGGTGAAAAATACATTGGTTGGCTTATCAATCGTAAGGAGAATCAGTTGGCTGAATTTCACGAAGTGTCTGAATTTCGTGATAAGTTTCATCAGCCCAATTTAATCAAGGCAATTCTAAAAGAGAAATCGTTGATCAATGCTGCCAAAACGCTAGCTATTACGTTGGCTTCCGAAGAAGAAATTATTAAGCTCTTACCTCCAAAAATCTCATGGATAAATCCACTTGATTTCGCTTCCACCAGCCTTAAGCCGCAAGTGCAATTAGAAGCAATAGTTGAATCTAATAATCCCATAAAAAACATAAAGTTATTTGTCAACGGAAGGCCGTACGCTAAGTTCGAGGAATTGACGGTGCAAAAGACGGGCAGCGCGTTTAAGATTAGTTATTTATTCGATCTCTCAAAAATAAATTTTCAAGCGCGCGGCCTCGAAGTTGTAAGTTCAAATGAAATAGATGTTTCCGATAAAATTGTATCGATTCAGCTGTTCGCAGAAAATGAAATTTCAACTATCCTAACAGAACCTCGCAGTATTTCTTATCATGCCGAAGTAAAAAGAGATGAGCCCAAATCTAAGCAAGTATCAGTTACAGTTGATAACCCTGTGGCAACAGATAATCTCCCTACACTTTATATGGTTTCTATTGGAATTTCAAATTTCAAAAACACAAACTACAACCTCAATTATGCAGACGATGATGCGGAAGCAATATCTAGTGTTTTTAAAGAGCAAAAAGGTAAATTGTTTGGCACAGTCAATAGCTTTTCGCTATTAAACGAAAATGCCACACGAGCCAAGATTCTTACTCTCTTCGATCGTATTAAGAAAGTGGTAACGCCAAAAGATGTTGTTGTCATATTCATTGCCACCCATGGCATGAATCACGAAAATCAATTTTACATGATCCCCCACGATGGCGATGGCACCAATCCGAAAATTTCATGCGTAAACTGGCATGACTTCTCTGATTTGATTGGCAATTTGCCATCACAAGTTTTACTTCTTATAGATGCCTGCCATAGTGGGCAATTGGGAACCAACATGGGCCAAACAAAATCAGATAATACGGAGGCAGTAAGAGAGATTGCCTCAAGTGAATATGGGATTGTTATTATGGCGGCAGCCACAGGAGCAGAATTCTCCTTAGAACATGCCGATTGGGCACATGGCGCCTTTACCTTAGCCATTATTGAAGGCCTTGAGAAAAGGAAAGCAGACATTCGCGCTGACGGCACAATCTATCTCC
>JANXRR010000524.1 GCA_025356795.1 Bacteroidia bacterium | reverse complement strand
ATTTTAATATTTTCGGAATCACACCCAATTCTAAAGACATTGTTGAAATTTGTGCCGATCAAGGTCGTATAAGATTGGTAGGAAGTCCAGATCCATTATCAGGAGGAGCTCCTGATACAAGATTTTATGTAGTGTCAGGTTCTATAAGCCTTGTAGTTACTGATGGTACAAACTATTTTATCGATACAGATGGCGCGGTTTCAGGCACGTACAAAATAAGGTACGACTATAAGAATATTTATAATGTTATTGCAAACAAGATAAGAACCATAAATATATTGGCAAGCCCAAAAGCTAAGCTAACCGTTTCTAGTTCTTGTGTAACCGATCCTGTTAAGTTCAATGATAACTCCACAATCAACACCACTCCGTTTCCAACCACAATCTCTAATTGGAATTGGGAATTTGGAGATAGCCACACAAGTAATCAGCAGAATCCACTTTACACTTATTCAGATTTTGGTGATAAGAAAGTAAAGTTAAAAGTGACTACACAACAAGGTTGTTTTAATACATCAGCGGAGTCTAACCTAAGAATTGGTCCCAAACCTGATGTTGATTTTTCGTGGTCATCAATATGTGATAAAGAGTCTACTTCTTTTCTTGATAAAACAACTCTTTCGTATGGTTCTATTAATTCATATACATGGGATTTTGGAGACGGATCTCTAATTGATATAAGGTCAAATCCATCTCATACTTTTTCCCGCTACGGCACTTATAAAACTAAACTTACCATTGGTACCGTAGACGGTTGTACAAGTAATGTGCAAAAAGATATATTTATACTTCCGAATATTCCAGTATTATCCAATAGCTCATATACACAAGATTTTGAATCTTCAACGGGTGGATGGGTTTCGGCAGAGTATGATTCTAAAAATACTATTATACCCATAGCAAGTGATGCCACTAGCTGGTTATGGAGTATTCCGTCTGGTAGTACTATCAAAGCAATAGCATCAGGATCAAAAGCTTGGTGGACAGGGAACTTTATACTATCGAAGAAGGAATACAAGGCCAATGAAAATTCGGTAGTTAATGGGCCGTGCTTCGACCTGTCAGCATTGCAACGCCCAATGATTGCTTTCGATTACTTTGTTGATGCCCAAGCTGGACTTGATGGTGCGGTATTACAGTATTCAAACGATGGCAATACTTGGACAAACGTAGGTGTGAATAATGAGGGTGTCAATTGGTTCAACGGTCAAGGTATTACTTCAAAGCCAGGCTCGCAACAAGTAGGGCAATATGGATGGACAGGTAACGATACTACTAAGGCATCTAGAAAATGGAAGAACGGTAGATTTAATTTGGATGCAATACCAAAACCAAATCGAAAGAATGTTAGGTTCAGATTTGCTTTCTCTAGTGATGGAATAAATCCGAAAGATCCGACAGGTAAGCAAACATTTGAAGGCTTTGCATTCGATAATATTTACGTTGGCGAAAAACAGAGAAATGTATTGGTAGAGCATTTTACTAATTACACAAATGACCCCAGTAGTTTAATAGCCGATAAATATGTGAATGATTTATTTGACCGAGAGTTAAGTCTAAACGGTGTAGCCAATTTCAACTACTTGCAATACCATATTAATTATCCAAATAATGATTCCTTAAATCTGCAAAACCCTGGAGATCCTGCTGCGAGGTCGTTATTTTTTGGAATATCAAAATCACCGAATACTGTTATGGATGGTATTTATTCCAATACATTTAAGCAAACTGTTGGTGTGAATTCAGAAGTTGAGTTAGATAGTAGGTCTTTATTGGAGCCACAATTTGAGTTAGGATTAACGGCTACCCAGGGAAGTTCTCCTAGCTTTGTGAAATATAATCTTTCGATTAAATCTAATATTGCCACAGCCAATCCGATTTTAGTTTATGTAGCTCTAATTGAAAACAAGGTAGGGCCATTTAGAAATGTTTTAAGAAAACAACTATTGGGTGGTGATGGAAGGACAATTTCGCAAACTTGGGCTAAGGGAGATGTTATCTATGAGAATAATGATGGTAAAGAAATGCCCATTGTTGGATGTTCAATTTTGGACCCTAAAAACTTATCACTTATTGCTTTTGTCCAAAATAAAAACACAAAAGAGATATATCAAAGTTTAATCATAAAAGCGCCTGAGTTGAAAAGCCCACCTGTAACAGGCGTGGAAGATTTGACGATAGGTTATGATATTAGTGTGTTCCCTAATCCAGCCAAAGGAGCATTTAAGTTTGAATTACCAATTAATATGTTGGTAAATAATTATACTTGGAGGGTCTTTGATCAACGTGGTATTGAAGTACTAGCAGGTGATTTTAATGATTCAACCAATCAAATTAAAGAAGTAAACGTTTCAACGTTATCAAGCGGTATTTATAACATAGTAATTGATGGGCCTAATAAATCAAGAATCTATAAAAAGTTAGTGGTCTTGAATAGCAATTAAACTGAAGAACAATTTAGGATAGACAAATTGAACCTACCGCTAGGAAGTAATATTCTTTAGATGAAATAATGATTCTTTTAAGTTTTTGCAAAGATTAGTGACTCTTAATACCGGAGTTTTTGATACATTCTCCTGTGAAAGAATTTCTTCAAGCTCAAATGCTTCATCCTTTAACTTAGGAAGACCGAGTATGGTTAATGACGGCTTTACTTTATGAATAGCACTAGATAATGATTTCCATTTACATTCTGCATTAAGCAACTCCATTTCTTTAACAATGAGAGGCATTGTCTTCAAAACAGTTTTAATAATGTCAGAAATAAAATCCTTATTTCCTTTCGATACATTATTGAGGTAAGTTAAATCAGGTATGTTATTATTGGAACTGGCTGATAGTGGTTTTTCTTTAATGGGTTTCCTTTTCTTAGAATATTTATTTAAAATCAAAAACAATTCATCTGGAGTAAAGGGTTTTACGATACATGCATTCATGCCTGCAGCCAAGCATTT
>JANXRR010000608.1 GCA_025356795.1 Bacteroidia bacterium | reverse complement strand
AACTGTTTCTTCATCGTAATGAAAATATTTGTTGCTTTTTACTTCCTCTTTCCGTTTACCTTTTATCAAACCATATTTTTCGTAGTAGCGGATGGTGTGTGCTGTAACTCCGGTGCGTTTTGAAAGTTCTTTGATAAGCATGTTGCTGATTTTGCAGACAAAGATAGTTGTTGAAAAATAATCTGCAACCATAGACCATACTCTAATGTTGTAGGTTTCGTAAATGAACCTATCTTTGTGCTGTTAAATCAAAAAAAGAACAATGCAAACAGCAATTATTACAGGAGCATCATCGGGCATAGGTATGGAAATGGCAAAAGAATTTGCTATAAACAAAATCAACTTATTATTAGTGGCAAGAAGTGAAAGCAAACTGAAATCTCTTGCAACAGAATTAGAAAGCAAGTATGGAATAAAAGTGCATACACTTTCAAAAGACCTTAGCAATTACAACACTGCAAAAGAAATTTTTGACTGGTGCAATCAAAACAACATTACAATTGATTACTTAGTGAACAATGCAGGGTTTGGCGACTTCGGCATGTTTGCCGAAAGCAATTGGGACAAACAATTGCAGATGATAAACCTGAACATGACCACACTTACTTATCTTACGCATTTATTTTTGCCAAAAATGATTGAAAGAAAGTTTGGAAAAATTGCCAATGTTGCCAGCAACGCTGCCTTTCAACCCGGACCTACAATGGCTGTTTACTATGCGACCAAAGCGTATGTGCTGCACTTTAGCGAAGCAATAGGAAATGAATTGCAAGGAAGTGGTGTAACAGTTACTGCTCTTTGCCCGGGTGCAACAGAAAGTGGTTTTCAAGCGGCTGCTGATATGCACGAAAGCAAATTGGTGAAAGGGAAAAGCCTTCCTACAGCGGAAGAAGTGGCAAAGTGGGGTTACAAAAAAATGATGCAGGGAAAAGCAGTCGCCATACACGGTGCATATAATTATGTGCAGGCAAATTCTGTTCGTCTGATGCCAAGAAGCTGGGTAGTAAAAGTTGCAAGAATGGTTCAGGATAAATAAAATCGCAAAACAAACATGGAACAAGTAAAAACATATTTCTCTGCTGAAAAAAATGAGAGTTTACTTTTTGTAGCTATCGGCATTATCGCCATTGCATTAAGCATTTATTTTTTCATCTCAATAAAGAAACCTTTCTACAACGGCATGGCGTATCCCTTAATTGCCATTGCACTCATACAATTAACAGTAGGTGCAAGTGTTTATATCCGAAGTCCGAAAGACATTGTGAGAGTGGAGCAAATTATTTCAACTGATAAATCAAAAATTCAGGCAGAAGAAATTCCACGAATGGAAGCCGTGATAAAAAACTTTTTGTTGTATCGCTACATAGAAATTGCTTTGATTACAGCAGGCTTGATTTTGATGTTTTCTTTTTCAAACAATGATTTACTGAAAGGAATTGGTATTGGTTTATTTATTCAATCAGCCATTATGCTATCGCTTGATTTTTTTGCTGAACGCAGAGGGTATGAGTACATTGTATTTTTAAAATCAATATTATATTGAACATCAGACAAACTTAAATGAACAATAACCTTAAAAAATACATTACAAACATAGTTGACCTTTCAAATAGCGAATTAACGGAGTTTGAGAGTATTTTAAATCCGCTAATAATTAAAAAAGGGGATTATTTTATTAAGCAAGGGAAAAATTGTAACTCAATTGGCTTTCTTCAGACAGGAGTATTTGAAATTACATATTTTGACAAAGCTGATAAGGAAATAATACTTGAATTTATTTTTGAAAACAATTTTGTAACCGACTATGTAAGCTACTTGGCAAAAGAGCCAACAGAGTTAAATCTTAGAGCGATAACCGACACTGAACTTTTAATTTTCAAGAATGAAGATGTTGAAAAACTATATGCTAAAAGTATAAACTTTCAAAAGTTAGGCAGGCTAATAGCTGAAAACTATTTTATTCGTTTTGCCTTAAGGATTAAAGAAAACAGTCTTTCACCCAAAGTTCGTTATCAGCAAATGCTAAAAGAAAATAGAGAACTTATTAATTTGATACCCCAATACAAAATTGCCTCTTACCTCGGCATTTCAGCAGAATGGCTTTCAAAGCTAAGGTCTAAAAAATAAATTTATTGAATTAGTTCAAGCAATTAATGTAAATGCTCAAGCTACTTTTGCCTAAATTATTAAAGACAAAAAATGAAATCAAAATTTGCATTTACAGTTATTCTTGTTTGTTTTGGCAGTCTTGCTTTTGCACAAACAAGTACTCAAAAAAACAACAGTATAAAAATTTCAACTATAGGAATTGAAGCTGATGTGGTACCGTATATTTTAGGAGGTTATCACGGTTCAATTTGGTATGGGTACAAACATTTAAGATTTAGGGGTGTATATGTTAATGGTACAATTGACTTTGGATTAAGTAACGGATTTGAGAAAAACAAAATTCAAGTAGGTGCAGTAATTATAGACTACTTCTTTAAAAACAACTGGAAAAAACACTTTTTGAGCACTGGTTTAGAGTATCTAGATGGCAATATCTCAAATAAATATTCCAGTAAGTCGGCTGACTACAATACAGTGCTATTTACCGCTGGCGGGGGTTATGTTTTTAAAATTTACAAAAATTTTTATGTTGCTCCTCATGTTGCATTTACGCTGAGAATTGCTGGAGATAAAACCGTTGAAATTGATGGTTATAAACAGGACACACCATTTTTTCAGCCTGAGGGTGGTTTAAGGCTGGGCTGGCACTTTTAAGAAAATATTGAGGTTCATTAATAGCATTTGTGAAGGATTACTAACAGAAATTTATTTATATTTATAAACAACTTTAAAAAATAAATAATGGAAAACATCTATATGAAATCTGGTCGCATAGCTTATGCTGTCGGTATAATTATTTTTGGATTGGCTCACTTTCCTGCTGCTGAAAAATTTGCAGAATTAGTTCCAATCCCTGGTCAGTTACTTTGGGTTTATCTTACAGGTATCTGCTTGGTATTGGCAGGCATTAGCATTATCATTAAGAAACAGATAACGCTATCAACATTATTGCTGGGCATTCTATTGCTGCTGTTTGTTGCAATGGTGCATATACCACAAGCCATGAGTTCAGACGATATGACTAAAGCCAATGGTATTGCACATGCACTGAAAACTTTAAGTCTGGCAGGTGCTGCATTTTTTCTTTATGGCTATTATAAGGGAAATTCAGCTCAATAATAGAATTATAATTGATGATTCAGTCGTTGAACAAAACGCAGAATATATTTTCTTTTCAGCAAGCAAAGCGAAGGACAAAAGACAGCCAACGCACAAAAAAAATACACTCTTAAAAAACGCACAAGCCAACGCTG
>JANXRR010000432.1 GCA_025356795.1 Bacteroidia bacterium | reverse complement strand
AATTGATAATTAAATAATGGATAATTGATAATGGGCAGTTTACGAATGTAAATTGCCCATTGTGTTTAAGGTCCTGCTAACTTTCTCATTCCTTATTTCTTATTTACTAAATTCGTAATTCATAATTTATAACTCATAATTTATAATTCAAAATGAAAATATCACAAAAAGACATCAACGATGCAGTTTGGAAAGCCTGCGACACATTTCGTGGAAGCATTGACCCAAGTATTTATAAGGACTTTGTGCTGACAATGCTTTTTATAAAATACCTAAGCGATGCACATGATGATAAATACGAAGCTCACTTAAAAAAATACAACGGAGATAAAGAAAGAGCCGACAGGGCAATGAAGCATGAACGCTTTGTTGTGCCAGCAAACTGTCACTTTAAATATTTGTTTGACCACCGCAACGAAGCCAACATTGGAGAGTTAATTGATATTGGTTTGGAAGATTTGGTTGAAGCAAACCGTGAGAAACTATATAGTGAAGATGGAACTGGAATATTTAAAAACATTTCTTTCAATAGTTCAATCTTAGGTGAATCGAAAGACAAGAATACACGACTAAGAAATTTGTTGCTCGACTTTAACAAAGATGAATTGGACTTACGTCCATCGCATCTTGATGGCAACGATATTATTGGCGGTGCTTACATGTTCCTGATTGAAAACTTTGCAAGCGATGCAGGAAAAAAAGCGGGTGAATTTTTTACACCAAAAGAAGTTTCTACACTTATTGCCAAACTTACCAAATCAAAACCAGGTTCACGAATTTGTGACCCTACTTGTGGTTCAGCATCGCTACTTATTAAAGCAGGTGAAGAAGTTGGCTCGGATAATTTTTCGCTTTACGGGCAGGAAGCCAACGGTAGCACATGGGCATTGGCAGTTATGAATATGTTTCTACATGGTTTTGATAACGCCACCATTCGTTGGGGAGATACCATCCGTAACCCGAAATTGAAAGAAGGCGATTCATTAATGAAGTTTGATACTGTTGTTGCTAACCCTCCTTTTTCACTTGACAAGTGGGGAAAGGTTGACGATAAAGAAGAAAACAAAGCTGCCGATAGTTTTGACCCTGAAACAGATAAGTACAACCGTTTTTGGAGGGGCACACCACCAAAGAGCAAAGGCGATTGGGCATTTATTACCCACATGATTGAAACTACTTATGAAGGCACAGGAAAAGTAGGTGTTGTGGTTCCACATGGTGTGCTGTTTAGAGGGGCAAGCGAAGGAAAAATAAGGCAAAAAACAATTGAAGAAAATTTGTTAGAAGCGGTTATTGGTTTACCAGCCAATCTGTTTTTTGGAACAGGGATTCCTGCAGCCATTTTAATTTTTAATAGAGGAAAAAAAGAAAACAAAAATGTATTGTTTATTGATGCCAGTCAATCATTCCAGTCAATAAAAAACCAAAATAAACTTCGAGCAGAAGATATTGAACACATCGTTTCTACTTATAGAAAATTCAATGCTGGTGAAACTCAAGCAGGTATTGTGGAAGATAAATTCTCTTATGTAGCCACACCCGAAGGAATTTTAGAAAACGAATACAACTTAAACATTCCACGGTATGTGGACACATTTGTTGAAGAAGCCGAAGTAAATATTAATGCGGTGCAGAAGGAGATGGAGCTATTAGAGGTGGAATTGGTGAAGGTGCAAGGAGAAATAGAAACCTATCTAAAACAATTAATTGACTAAGCATACCGAGCATAACCTCGAGATGGTTTTAAACTAAAGGTTATCATGGCCAAAGAGAAAAAATCAACCATAAATGTTCAGGGTCTTGCAGTGAGTATTATAACACAGCAGCAGGACGATTATATTTCTATAACAGACATTGCCCGCCATAGAGATGCAGAGCGGAGTGACTATATTCTCCAAAACTGGCTACGCAACCGAAGTACTATTGAGTTCATTGGACTTTGGGAGCAATTGCGAAACCCTCATTTTAATTCCATCGAATTCGATGGAATTAAAAACATGGCAGGTTCCAACAGCTTTTCACTCACCCCTAAGCGCTGGATAGAAACCACCAATGCCATTGGTATTGTTTCAAAAACTGGAAGATATGGGGGAACCTATGCACATAAAGACATTGCCTTTGAGTTTGCCTCATGGATTAGTGCCGAGTTTAAGATGTATCTTATTGTAGAGTTTCAACGCCTCAAAGAAGATGAAAATAGCAGGCTCTCATTGGAATGGAACCTCAACCGCACCTTGTCTAAACTTAACTACCGAATCCATACCGATGCCATCAAAGAAAACATGATACCTGAAAACATTACCAAAAAGCAGGAGCAGTTTATTTATGCCACAGAAGCAGATGTGCTGAATGTAGCCATGTTTGGTATGACCGCACAACAATGGCGTAAAGCAAACCCCGGCAAAGAAGGCAACGTACGAGATTACAGCACCATAGAACAACTACTGGTGTTGGCCAACCTCGAAAGTATGAATGCGGAGTTTATCCGTATGGGTTTGCCCCAAGGTGAACGCTTACGAAAACTCAACACCATTGCCATTCAACAATTGAAATCACTGGCAGGAAACTCGAATCTTAATAAATTAGGCGATGGAAAATAATAAACGTCTGAACAATGATTTACCTGATTATTTTGATGAACATGATTCAGAAACAGCAAATCATAAAAATCAAATGAATCAAAAAAATCATCGTGCAGACAATTTAATCTGGTAAATAACATGGCAGAAACAAAAAACACAAAACCGTTTTACAATTCTTCTATTCCAAGTGATTGGAAAAGTGCAAAAATTAATGAGATAGCTGAAATTAAAGGTGGTTTCGCCTTTGATAGCACCAAATTCAAAGAATTTGGGAAGTATCAAGTAATAAAGATGAGTAACCTTTATGACAATCAACTTGATTTATCTAGGTCTCAATCCTTTCTTGATGATTTAACCGAGCA
>JANXRR010000393.1 GCA_025356795.1 Bacteroidia bacterium | reverse complement strand
TCTTGAGCTTTAAGCAAGCCGTAAGAAAGTACAATGAATATAAATAGGAGTTGGGTTTTCAAAAAGCTAAAAGTATTCATTTTCAATGTTTTTTGATAGGTTATCAATATCCGTTTTAGTTAAATCGATTGACTCTATTGTTTGGTTGAAAGATTCTTTAAATCCAATTGAATTAAAGTTAATGGACTGAATTATTTCTTCTTCCGAAATTTCGCTTTCGCCCAGGTAGGCAATAAGTGTTTCAGAACTTACGCTTTCCAATACCTGTGAGGCGCTAGGGGATGGTGTGTAATAATTTTTATATAGAAAAACCGAAGCCACGGCCACCAAAAGAATGGGGAACGCATATTTAAAGTTAAACACATGCATGGGAAAAGCGAATGCACTTTTTTCCTTTACTGCCACCCTTGATTGTATGACCTGTGGAAGCTTATCAAAATACCCATCGGGCACCTCGAAAATATTCTTCTTTTCTATTTCTTCCAACTTCATAATTTCTTTGACTTATAAAAGTTAATTTAGTTTAATCATGTTCAATAAAATCCTCAATCTTCTTAACCGCATGATGATAGCTTGCCTTCAATGCACCTACCGATGTGCCCGTAATCTCCGACATTTGTTCATAAGTAATCTCATCAAAATATTTCATATTAAACACAAGCCTTTGTTTGTCGGGTAAAATGAGCAAGGCCTTTTGCAATTTTTTTTGAATGGCATCGCCACTCATTCCATCCGAAGAATCTATCTTGCCTGAAAGCTCCAGTTGAACATCTTCTATTGGAATAAAAAACCTTCTTTTTTTCTTGGCCAAAAAAGTGAGGCACTCGTTGGTGGCAATGCGATAAATCCAAGTGAAGAGTTGTGAATCTTCACGGAAAGTATGAACTGCTTTATGGATTTTGATAAACACTTCTTGGGTGAGATCATCCGAATCATCGTGATCAATCACCATCTTGCGGATGTGCCAATATACCTTTTGCTGATAGGTGCGCACAAGCATATTGAAACCATAATTATTGGTTTCTGGATTTCTTATTTTATCAAGAAGCTCCTTATCGGTCAAAGATTTTTAAAAGACAATTAATTATTTGCCTTTTGGACAACCACTAATGGATTTGGTTTAAATGGTCAACCAAACTTTCAAATTGTTCTTTAGAATGCGTAGGGAAGTTAGCAAAACGAAGTTGAGTTTTTTTTAATTCCCCATAACCCTCTCCAGGGTAAAACCCTTTGGGGTTTAATGACTGTATAATCGATTCTGTTTTTATCCCAGTATCAGCAACAATAACGGTCTTCGATTGCCAAGCTTTATCGACAACAAATGATTTTAACATACTG
This sequence comes from Bacteroidia bacterium, assembly GCA_025356795.1. Lineage (GTDB taxonomy): Bacteria > Bacteroidota > Bacteroidia > Cytophagales > Cyclobacteriaceae > ELB16-189. The sequence continues at coordinate 4,400 of JANXRR010000393.1, read as the reverse complement.
TTATTTTCTAAACAATTGTAAAGAATAGCTGCTTTGTATTCAGTCTCGCTTCGTATGGCTTGTATTCCTCTGGCAAGAAAATTCTTTACCACTTGGTTCAAAAGATAAATAGCCAAAACATTAGGTGTTTCAGGTGTTTGATGTTTTCTGGCATTTGAAAGAAGTGAAGGCAGGCTGTGATATGAGCCAATTGAAATATTTTTACTTACTAGGCTTTCAGCTTTCGCGATGCAGCGGTCATTCACAATCCATACACCCAACCCGGCAGGCAGGCCAAAACCTTTCTGTACGGAAAAGAAAACAGAATCTATCTTTGAATAATCAAACTGTGGGAAGGGTAGGGATGAGACTGCATCAACGATTATTACCGCCTCTTTATTTTTTTCTCGCAAACGGCTTATAAACTCCAATGGCATTGAAACGCCCGTGCTGGTTTCATTGTGGGTTATCGCTATCAACTCAGTATCAAAAGTGCGTATCAAATCAGCGTCAAATCCTTGGCCAAGAGGTGCTTCCACTTTCGTGGGATGTTTGCCAAGCAAGCCAACGATCTCGAAATATCGTTTAGAAAAAGCGCCATTTACAAAGTGGACAGATTTGTCTTCCACCAAATTCTGGATGGATCGTTCCCAAATTTCAGTAGCTGAACTCGTGAAGAAAATATGAAAATCTTGCGGGATTGAAAGCAATTGCTTGAGCCCTTCGGTAGTTTCTTTTGAGATAACTTCAAACTGCTTGCTACGGTGCGATAGCGAGCCAATGTTCTCGCGAATGGCTTGGCGAAGATGATCCTCGACAGTAAAGTACAATTGAGATGGACCTGGAGTAAAGTTGACAATCATAAATTTCGATTAGTGCAAAGTAACGGGTTACGATTCATGTCTGCAAAAGATTGGGCTGTTGATCTATAAAGCTAACCTCTATTTCCTTATGTTTGCACTAGAAATCCTACTTGGTTTGGGACTCGTTTGCTGAACCTAACATTTATAACAATACCGAGTGAAGCTTTCAGCCAAAATCAGGCCTCATCTCGACTTGTCGAGCCTCGCCCTAAAAGCAGGATAACAGTGGAAGATTGCGGAAGACGGCAGCTCAAAACTTGTCTTTTCTGAGGTTCAGAAACTCCTCACCAAATCTTGTAGGATTTTTAATATAACACTCTGAATTTGATGGTGTTCTCAATGGCACGCATCTTCTTAATTACTTCTTTATCATATTCTTTGTTAATATCAGTTATCACATAACCAATGGCGTCAGTGGTCTTTAGATATTGGCCAGCAATGTTAATCCCGTGATCGGCCAACACTTGGTTTATCTTGGCAAGGATTCCCGGAACATTGTTATGAATGTGTATTAGCCGGTGTGCATTTTCTAAAGTTGGCAACGTAAGGTTAGGGAAATTAACGCTGTTGCTGGTGCTTCCTGTGTTGATGTAATCCATCATTTTACCGGGCACGAAATTACCGATATTCTCTTGCGCCTCGGCAGTGCTGCCTCCAATGTGAGGTGTGAGTATGGTGTTGGGCAAACCTCTAAGATCTGATTTGAATTCTTCATCATTGCTCAGTGGCTCATAAGGGTAAACATCCATGCCACAGCCAGCAATTTTTCCATTTACAATATTTTCTCTTAATGCCCGAATATCTACCACATGACCACGGCTCAAATTCAAAAAGATGACACCCTTCTTCATCAACTTAAATTCCTCATCACCAATAATGTTTGTATTTGATTCACGCCCATCAATATGTATAGTTATTACATCGGCAATAGAGAGAAGCTCTTTTAATGACTTGCATTTTATAGCGTTGCCTAGCGCAAGTTTTTCTTCCTTGTCGTAATAGAAAACTTTCATTCCTAAATTTTCTGCAAGAACGGAAAGCTGAGCACCAATATTTCCATAGCCAAGAATACCGAGGTTCTTTCCTCTGATTTCAAAGCTTCCTTTGGCCGATTTATCCCACTTGCCTTTATGCATCTTGGTCGACTTGTCTGGAATATTGCGCATCAACATTATGATTTCTGCAATTGCCAATTCTACCACAGAACGCGTATTGCTGAAAGGTGCATTGAATATAGCGATGCCTTTTTTGGTAGCTGCTTTCTTATCGATTTGATTAGTACCAATACAAAAGGCCCCTATTACCATTAATCGGTTTGCGTGGTCTAAAACTTTGGCGGTAACTTGTGTTTTAGATCGGATTCCCAATACAGAAACGTTTTTGATTTTCTCACATAACTCATCTTCCTCCAAGCCGGCAGGGTAGCTTTCAACGTTGAAGCCCTCATTTCGCATTAGCTCTATTGCAACAGGATGCACGTTTTCTAGCAGCAGTACATTAATCCTGTTTTTGGGGTAAGAGATAGCAGTATTGAGCTTATTCAAATAGAGGAATTCATCTAGACTTGGTGTGATGTGGTCTGCTTTGTCCATAATGTTTTCGCGCTCAACGTTTTCTGTAAAGGCAAAGAATTTATTGGCTAGGCCAGAGTGTTTGATTTCATAATCGGTGTAGCCATCGCCAATTACATAAACATCGCCATCTAATTTCAGGCGTTTAAGCTGTTCTACTTTCCCATTGTTGGCTGAGAGTGGATTTTCTGTGTCAAAGCCAATTACTTTGCCCGCAGAATCAAATCGAAATTCATTAGCCAAAATATTTTGTGGTTTAATACCAAATTCAATTACAACGGGTTCGATGAATTCACGAAAACCATTGGATATAATATAAATGCTGTCTTGATAAGTTGAGAAAAATTCTTTGTTGCGTTTAAATGATTCAGATACTTTAGATTTGAGTAATGTGATAAGGGCAGGAAGGTTATTTCTATGCGGAGCCAAAAGTGTTAATCTTTTCTCTAGCGATTCCCGAAAGGAGATTTCGCCATTCATTCCCAAATTAGTGATATCAATAATTTGTTGTTTGATTTTCTCCTGCTCAGGATGGTCGCTCAAAGAAATATCTGCCAATACATCAAAGGCTTCAACTTTTGTAAAGGTACTATCAAAATCAATAATGAAATATTTTCTCATGGTTTTTGGTTGGTCTGTTAATAGTCATTCTTAACTTGATGAACTGTTTTCTAATAACTATTAACTATTGACTTTTCTACTAATTGCTTTCTCCACTGCGTTCACAATATTTTCAGGACTTAACCCATATTTTTTCAATAAATCAAATGGTTTTCCACTTTCCCCAAAAGAATCATTTACTGCAACCATCTCCAGTGGGGCAGGGTGGAAGCGTGCTAGCATTTGTGCTACTGAATCACCAAGGCCACCATTCATCTGGTGTTCTTCGCATGAAACTGCGCAGCCTGTTTTTCGAACAGATTGCAAGATAGCTTCACCATCCAAAGGCTTTATAGTATGAATATTTATTACCTCAGCGCTAATTCCCTTTTCTGCTAATATTGCTTCCGCTTCAATGGCTTGCCAAACCATATGCCCGTTGGCGAAAATGGAAACATCTTTACCATCAATCATTTTATCAGCTTTGCCGATTGTGAAGGTTCTTCCTTCGGTAAAGATTGGCCACACGGGTCTACCGAATCGTAAATAGGTGGGGCCTATGTGGTTTCCTAAAGCAAGAGTGGCGGCCTTTGTTTGAGCATAATCGCAGGGAACAATTACTGTCATTCCTGGAAGCATTCTCATCATTCCAACATCTTCAAGTATTTGATGTGTAGCGCCATCTTCGCCAAGGGTTAACCCTGCGTGGGAAGCACAAATTTTTACATTCTTATCTGAGTAAGCAATTGACTGGCGGATTTGATCATACACCCTGCCTGTAGAAAAATTAGCGAATGTGCCTGTAAAAGGAATCTTCCCACCAATGGTAAGACCAGCGGCAATTCCCATCATATTGGCTTCTGCAATGCCTATTTGAAAAAAGCGTTCTGGGAAATCCTTTTTGAAGGCGTCCATTTTGAGGGAGCCAATAAGGTCTGCACATAAAGCAACCACGTTAGGATTTTGCTTGCCTAATTCATGAAGGCCTACTCCAAAGCCAGAGCGTGTATCTTTTTTATCAGTGAATTGAAATTTGATCATTTTGTAGTTCGTTAATTCGGTGATGAGTTTGAATCGTTAATTTGCTGTCAACGAATTATTAATAGTCTCCTAAAGTTTCTTCCAATTGCCCCAACGCCTTTGCTAATTCTGCATCGTTAGGAGCAACACCGTGCCATTTGTGCGAACCCATCATAAAGTCAACGCCTTTGCCCATAACGGTTTTCAGCAATAGCATAAGAGGCTTTTCTTTTTTAGCTAAGGATTGTGCCAATGCTAGCGTAGAAACTAATTCTTCCATGTTATTACCATTACATTCTAACACATGCCACCCAAAAGCTTCCCACTTGGCTTTAAGGTTTTTCAATGATAGCACCTGATCTACAGG
>JANXRR010000392.1 GCA_025356795.1 Bacteroidia bacterium | reverse complement strand
TGTTGATCCCATTTCTGGGTTCTTGATAGGAAAGAAACTCAATGGCCGCATTTGGCCCGTGGCAGCCAATTTATTTTTTAAGAAATATCCCTCCATTATAGTGGGCAATATTTTAGGCGGAATTACTGTGCTGAAAAATGAAGATACTCTTGAACTGCCAACGCAACCAGAAGTTTCAATTTATCCCAATCCTGTTGGCACAATCGAAACACTTACCATAAAAGCCAACCGGAATATGAGCGTTCAGTTCACTACGTTGCTAGGTCAAAAAATTTCAGATCCCATTTCTATCAATGCCAATGAGCCTTATCCTTATTCTGTTCAGAATCTTGCTGCCGGTATTTATCTTGCTATTTTTATGAACAGCGATCAAAAGATCTTTACAAAATTTATTGTTCATTAATCTAAATTCACTTAACAAATTCTCATGAATTCTTATGCTTTCATTTTTGATATGGACGGGGTATTGGTTGATAGCAACCCATTTCATAAAATAGCCCTGAACCAATTTTGCGCCAAGTATGGTGAGCAGCTTACAGACGAGCAATTACTAAATAAAGTGTATGGCAGAACCAATAAGGAATGGCTCACCAACCTTTTTGGAAAGCTACCTGATGAAAAAATACAAGAGTATGCCGAAGAGAAAGAAACATTATATCGCAAGCTCTTTGAAGCAGATATTAAACCCGTGAAAGGTCTTATCAGCTTTCTAGATTTGCTGGATAAGTATGCAATTCCACGTGCCATAGGAACTTCAGCACCACAATCAAATGTGGATTTTACTTTAACCAAAACACATACGGGAAAATATTTTTCAACTATTCTAAAAGATTCTGACATTGAGCATAGCAAACCCAATCCAGAGATTTACTTGAAAGCAGCTGAGCGCTTAGGCTTTGCGCCAGAAAAATGTATCGTTTTTGAAGACTCTCTTTCAGGAGTGAAGGCAGGAAAGGCATCGGGAGCGAAGGTGGTTGGAATTACTACCACTCACACAAGGAAAGAACTCTTTGAAACAAATTGCGTGATTGATGATTTTGAAGGATTAGATCCTCGAGAGCTGATTCAAAAGGTTTTCGGCATGAGTTGAAAAAACAACTTCAAGGGTATCAACTTTCAGAAATAAAAATATTTAATTTTCGTTATTTTGCAATAGAAACTAAAGTTAAGAAATGAAAGCTTATTGGATTTTAGCAGGGGTAATTTTAGCAGGATGCCAAAAAAGTGAGATGGTATCTGAGTTTACCGGAAATCAAGCATCTTATGGGCTTACGCAAGCATCTCAATATACAATCAGTGGCGCAGTGACTTTTAAGGAAAGGAAAGATGGATCGACAACAGTGACAGTACAATTAATTGGAACTGACGGATCCTCCCAGTTTCCTGTCCACATGCATTTGGGTGATGTAACTTCGACTGGTTCACTAATTGCTTACCCATTGAATCCAGTTAATGCTAAGACCGGGAAGAGCGAAACAATCGTATCCCAGCTTGCAGATGAGACCCATGTTTCTTACAAAGATTTATTGAAGTTGACTGCCTACATCAATGTTCATTTGGCAAGTTTTGGGGATGAAAGCAAAGTCATATTAGCAGCAGGCAACGTGGGCTCCAATGGTATTGTTACTGCATCGGGGGCACGACTTCAAATTGGCGTCTGTGCTTCTTATTAGTTTATGAGAAAATCTTTCGCGGTTTTATTCCTTTTCGCTTTATCTCTCTCCACTATTTATAGACTTGGTTTCTTAGCGCATTTTCATCTCAATAGAGTTATATAGCTCAACATATTGCATAAATAGATAATGCCTATAACCATGTGTTATGGCCAATGTTTTCTAAAAAAAATTTACAACTGACAGCGGGTCACTCAATCTAAATTGGCTTATGGATCTTCTATCGGGTTAAATCTGCTTACACATGGATTGAATAATTATCAGGATCAGAAAATTTCCCAAAGCAATGGCTATGTTATTAGTAGTGTAATTGGCATTAATGTTCAACGGGGTAAATTTGGCTTCTCAATAAATGGATTTGTGCCCATTGAGCAGGATTTATTTCGAAGGCAAACTCAAAGCCAATCTCGCGCAACGGTTGGATTTACGCTTTCTTTATAGGGTTTAGAGATTATTTTAAAATCTGATTTGGATTATTCTCCCTGATTTACCGATATTTGCAATCCCTTTTCAAAAGAGGGCATTTAACTGAAATTATTATGGCAAGGGTTTGTGAAATTACTG
>JANXRR010000379.1 GCA_025356795.1 Bacteroidia bacterium | reverse complement strand
TTTTTACCAACCCGTTTGGATACCCTCATGACGGAGATCAAATTCACTTTACACTGGTGGAAGATAAGCAGCACACTCTTTGGGTGGGTGGTGGAAGCGGCCTGCATATCTACTCGTTGGAGACGAAGCAAGTAACACCCGTTAATATAGGAGAAGACTCCACCAAAGCCAGTGATCAGGTCAATTGTATTTTTGAGGATCACAAGGGCACGCTGTGGATTGGTTCCAGCGGTGGGCTTCATCAGATGGTAAGTCCAAAGAAATTTGTAAGCTATACCGTAAAGGAAGGATTGCCCGTGAATTTTGTTCAGGGCATTCTGGAAGATGCAAAAGGAAACTTGTGGGTAGGAACAAGCAAAGGGCTCGCTGTTTTTAATCCGAAAACTAAAACATTCAAAAACTTCGATGAAAGTGATGGTTTGCTTTCTAACGAACTGAGGAGGAAATCATTCTTCAAAAATAAAGATGGTAAAATGTTTGTTGGCGGAAAAGGGGTTAACGCATTTTTCCCTGATAGCATCTTTGATAATCCTAATAAGCCTTCCGTTTATATAACTGACTTAAAAATATTTAATAGCTCCATTGTGCCAAATGCCCTAGATGGCATTTTGAAAAATAATATTGCTGAAACAAAAGAGATATACCTGAATTACAGTCATAATTTTTTCTCATTGCATTATGTAGGTATTAATTTCACCGCGAGTCATAAAAATCAGTACGCTTATAAGCTCGAAGGTTTTGACAAAAATTGGATACAGGCAGGTACACAACGCTCTGCCACTTTCACTAACCTAGATCCCGCTACTTATGTTTTCCGCATAAAGGCTCGCAACAATGACGGCCTTTGGAATGAAAAGGGCACCTCACTTATTATTCATGTTTTACCTCCCTGGTGGAGGACCTGGTGGTATCAATCGTTAATTATTTTTGGCTTCGTAGGAATAGTAATTCTCATTTTTGTTGCTCGTACCAGAACTATACTGCAAGCAAACCGGGGATTGGAAGAAGCAGTTAACCAAAAAACAAAAGAGCTTCAGGAAACTAACGGGGCGTTGATAAAAAGTGAGGATGAGATTAAAGTGAAGAACCAAACATTGATCGCGCAAAGTGATGAACTGGCTGCTCAAAACGAAGAGCTAATGCAAAGCCAAGAAGAAATATCGGCACAGCGCGACCTGGTTGCAAAGCAAAATGAAAACCTGGAGATGGAAGTTACCAAACGCACACGCGAGTTAATGGAATACAATCAACAACTGGAACAGTTTGCCTTTATTGCAGCACACAATCTGCGAGCACCCGTGGCGAGGATCTTAGGGTTGGGGCAGCTTCTGGGATTAGTTAAAGATAATCCTGAAGAAAAGGAAAATATCTATCCTAAGCTTGTTCACACAACGCAAGAGTTGGACGAAGTAGTAAAGGATTTGAATACTATATTGGAATTCAGAAAAAATAGCGAGTCTAACCTTACTATTGTTGACTTGGCCACGGAGTTCACGAAAGTTGTGGAAACCATGGAACGAGAAATTGCCACCACCCATGCCGTTGTTACAAGTAACTTTGAAGAGGCAGAACGTATTTGCACTGTAAAACCTTACCTGGAAAGCATTCTTTACAACCTGATAAGCAACGCGCTTAAATACAAACATCCCGGCCGCCTTCCCATCATTACCGTTAAAACGGAAACATTGGAAAATGAAATTTGCCTGAGTGTTGCAGATAACGGTTTGGGCATCGATCTCACTGTTCATCGCGAAAAGCTATTTACTCTTTACAGCCGGTTTCATATTCACCTTGACGGAAAAGGGTTAGGCCTTTACCTCGTGAAAACACAAATTACTGCCCTTGGAGGGAGAATAGAAATTGAAAGTGAAGTGAACGAAGGATCAACCTTTAAAGTGTATTTCAAAAAGTAAAGCGCCAATTTTGGTGTTCCATCACCTTAAAGGCTTCAATTAGTTTCAGGTGAACCATCTGAAATGGCAAAAACATTATCCTAAACTCTGTCCAACAGTCAATAAGTTGTTGTCAGGGTCAAGTAAAGTAAATTCTCTTTGGCCCCAAGGTTTTGTTTCTAAATGTCCGTTTGGGTGAATTGAGATTTTGCTGTCCAAAAGCGTTTGGTAAAGTTTATCAATCTCATTAGTTCTGATATAAACTTGCCCGTAGTTTTCTTTTAAGTTAAGGTCTTTGAACTCAAAAAAGTGAATTTGAATATTGTCCTTATGAACCATTAAGTAACCATCAAAGTCGTTGTCACCAAAAATCCGAAACCCTAATTTGTTTATATAATAGTCTTTCGTTACCTCTTTGTTTCTCATTGGCAACTTTGGATTTATTTCTGTTAGCATATTTATTTAGTAATGTAATTTTGCTGGAAAATTGGCCATACACTTCTCGGAGCAGCTATTTTGTTCATGAATACTAACTGTAATCAAAACAAACATCAATGTCGTCAGTAATTGTTTCACAAGCTCTTATATATCCCTCCAAAAATAGGGAATTTCACTTTTATCCACATCAACCACGTTTTTGCACCTTATTCCCGTCAACTCATTTTGACGTTTTTACCTGCTGAGCCGTTACGCCCGTTAAGATATTCTTGCGTGAACGCCTTTATTCATGATGTAGGTGATAACAAACTGACACGCTGGAAATTCAGTTTTCAAGGCAAACCGAATGCGGTGGAAATATGGGTGGAAAGTATAGAAGGTGAAGGCTCCTCATTTATTTTACCTTGCCTTTGAAGGAACCTTCGGATAAAATAAAACATGGAAAGAAAGTAAAAAGCGATATGAAGGTAGAAGGTGAATGAACAACCAGCACTGTGAGGTACTCCTGTAAATACAGCTCCCTTGCATTCGGTCAAAAATCCATTTCCCAAACTAAAATAACCCTTATCTTCGGGCTTTTAATTTTCAACTATGGCCGAGAAGAGAAAAGCTGCGCTAGGTTTTATTTTTGTTACACTGCTCATTGATGTTACAGGCTTTGGGCTTATCATTCCGGTAATGCCAAAGTTGATCCAACAACTGACGGGCGGCTCCATGAGTTTGGCTGCTACCTATGGTGGGTGGTTGATTGCCTCCTATGCCGTAACTCAATTTATTTGCTCACCTATTGTAGGGGGCTTGAGCGACCGCTACGGCAGACGCAAGGTTCTGTTGGCATCGCTCTTTGGTTTTGGTATTGACTACCTGGTTTTATATTTTGCCCCCACCATAGGTTGGCTTTTTGCGGGGCGCATCATAGCCGGCATTATGGGCGCTAGCTTTACCACTGCGGGAGCATACATTGCAGACATAAGCACTCCTGAAAAACGAGCGCAGAACTTTGGCATTATGGGTGCGGCTTTTGGTCTAGGATTTATTATAGGCCCCTTGTTGGGTGGTTTCCTTGGTGAGTTTGGGCCACGCTTTCCTTTCTTGGTGGCCGCGGGCCTTGCCCTGTTAAACTGGTTATATGGGTTCTTTATTCTGCCTGAGTCTCTCGCCTTAGAAAACCGCAGAAAATTTGAATGGAAACGTGCCAACCCCGTGGGCACACTTTCAAGTTTGTTGCGCTATAAATTAATAGGCGGCTTGATAGCCTCGTTAGCGTTGGTGTATGTGGCGGCACATGCCGTGCAAAGCAACTGGTCGTATTACACTATGGAAAAATTTCAGTGGACGCCCAAAGACATTGGTATTTCGTTGGGCGTGGTGGGCTTTGTGTTTGCTCTGGTGCAAGGTGTGTTTATCCGTAAAATAATCCCTGCCTTAGGCCAGCATAAAACAGTGTATATGGGCTTGGGCTTATATGCGCTGGGCTTTCTCTTGTATGCTTTTTCAACTCAAGGTTGGATGATGTATGTGTTTACAGTAGTGTATTGCTTTGGCGGTATTGCCGGCCCGGCCATGCAAGGGGTTATGAGCAGCGGTGTGCCTGCCAATGAGCAAGGTGAACTTCAAGGAGGCTTTACTAGCTTAATGAGCTTGGCTTCGGTAATTGGGCCACCCGTTATGAATAATTTGTTTGCCTATTTTGGCGATAAGGTAGAGTCACCAATTTATTTTCCAGGTGCTGCCATGTTGCTGGGGGCGGTGCTCACTCTTATAAGTGCCCTTTTAGCGAGAAGAACTCTTAAGAATAGTTTACCCTTACCTCAACCCCTTACAAAGCCTGCTGCTTAGCAAGCATTTTATATACCTCTAGGCAAACCCAGGCATCAGTAGCAGCATAGCTAATTTGCTTTTCGTTTAGTTCAGGTGCCTCCCAATTGCTGGTCTGCGCGCCTTTGGAAATGCGGAAGCCAAGAAAAAGTGCGGCCAGTTTTTTCACACTTTCAACCTCAATGCCTGCTTGCTTGGTAAGTGTGGTAAGCTCAACAATACCAGCGGGTTTAAATCTTTTCAGCCTGTCCAGTGCTTTTATGTCATCGCGAAGGGCCACGCCTATTTTATGGATAGAATCATCTTCTAGAAATTTAATTATCTCTGATGTGAATCCCGTAAGGTGCAAGCGGATCAAATAAACTTTTTTAGGAATAGCAATTTGCATTAGGGCTACTTTGTTCTGCTGGCCACTTACAAAAACAGGGCGTGTCTCTGTATCAAAACCCACTGCCTTGTGTTGGCTTATTTCTTCAAAAGCATTGCAAATAAATTTCTTATCCGAAATCAACTCCACGTTGCCATCAAAAGCTCCAATGGCAAGCTCATTGATTTCGTCATTGGTTATAACAACTTTTTCAGGATACCTAAAACTAGACATGAATAAGTTTAAAAAATGAAAATGGTTAATAAAAAGTTGGATAAAGATAAGGCACTTGCGTGATTGAAAAAACAAATCAAAAAATCTTGTTGCTAAGTCACATACGGTATGCATCCCAATTTTTACTACTTTGAGGCAGATAAATCAGTTAGCTATGTCAAACTCCCTTTTCAGGAAAAAATCGCTGGATAAAATCTTAAAAGATACCGAGGCTGGGCTTGAAGATGGGCAATCATCGGGGTTAAAGAAGGTATTGGGCGTTCGCGACTTAACTTCAATGGGCATTGCGGCTGTAATTGGGGCCGGAATATTTTCTACCATCGGGCAGGCTGCTTACAATGGTGGGCCTGGGGTTATTTTCTTGTTTTTGATTATTGCCGTTACCTGTGGTTTTACGGCCTTGTGCTATGCTGAATTTGCCTCGCGCATTCCGGTAGCAGGAAGTGCTTACACTTACTCATACGTGACTATAGGAGAAGTAATAGCTTGGGTAATTGGCTGGGCTTTAATTTTGGAATACGGCATTGGCAACGTTGTGCTATCTATTTCGTGGAGCAGCTATTTTGTAAACTTGTTGGAAGGGTTCAACATTCACATGCCCCTGTGGCTCACCACCGATTCTAAAACTGCTAAGGTGTTGTTTGATGCTGCTGCCCATGATGGAAAACCGTTGGAAAATCTTGCTTGGACAACCGCTCCTTTGATTGGCGGCTATAAAGTGATCATGAATATTCCCGCATTTGTAATTGTAATACTGGTTACTATGCTTGCCTACGTTGGCATTCGCGAAAGCAAGCGAAGTGCAAACTTTATGGTAGGTCTTAAGCTTGTGGTGTTGGCATTTATTGTGGGAATTGGGGTATTTTACATTAACACCGATAACTGGGTGCCCTTTATGCCCAATCATTTCCGGGGTGTATTGCAAGGGGTTTCGGCAGTGTTCTTTGCTTATATTGGCTTTGATGCCATCTCAACAATGGCCGAAGAGTGCAGTAATCCACAGCGCGATTTACCAAAGGGCATGATCTACTCGCTTTTGATTTGCACCGTAATTTATGTGGTAGTTACTCTGGTGATTACTGGAATGATCAATTATTCTGAATTTAAAAATGTAGCTGACCCGTTAGCCTATGTGTTTGAGAAAATCAACTTACAGAAAATTGGATACATTGTTTCAATCAGTGCCGTGGTAGCGGCTACAAGTGTATTAATTGTTTTTCAAATCGGTCAGCCCCGCATTTGGATGAGCATGAGCCGCGATGGCCTTTTACCCAAAGCTTTTAGTAGAATTCACCCCACGTTTCAAACGCCTTCTTTCGCTACCGTTATAACCGGTTTTCTCGTGGCCATTCCTGCCTTGTTTATTGATATCGGTATTGTAACTGATTTAACAAGCATTGGAACATTGTTTGCTTTTGTGCTGGTATGTGCGGGTGTTCTCAACCTTCCTAAAACAGAAAAAATTAAAGACTCAAAGAAATTTCAATTACCCTACATTAATGGGCGATGGATTATTACCGGTCTGTTCTTACTATTTGTGTATGGCTACCGTGAGCGAGCAACAGGGGCGTTTAACAACATAGGCGAGGTAGCTCACCAAGAAATTTTATTTTTGATATTTCTACTACTTGCTGCCGCAATTACAATTGCCACTTTTGTAAAGAAGCTCTCAGTAATTCCTATTCTGGGCATGTTGTTTTGCCTTTACTTAATGATAGAAATACCAGTTGTAAGTTGGTTAGTTTTTTTTGTGTGGATGAGCGTTGGCTTAGCCATCTATTTTTCTTATGGGTATAAGAGAAGTAAGTTGGCGCAGTAAACGTTGTTGATGAAATACATCACTCCACTTTATACTTCACTCCTCTGTCCTTTAAATAGTCGATTACAAAAGTAAAATTGTTCTCGTCTTCACCAACAAACTCAGCTGGGCATATTCCTTTTCTCGAAAATCTATTTCCCGCTATCAAGTTAACAACGGCAGTACACGTGTAGCCAGTAGTGCGCGCCATGGATGGTGTTTGTGAGATTTGGTCTGTTCTATCTAAAAGGTTATACTCATATTTTTTAGGCTTACCATTTTCCTCGCCTTCAATTTTAATTCTCATAATCGTAAACTCTTCTTCACTTGGTTTCAATTTCCATTGAGGAAAAACTAATTTAGTTGTGAGATCAATAGGTTTTATCTTCATTCCTTTCACTTCAATTTCCTCGTGGGAGAAATAACCAATTGAGCGGAGCATCCGTAAGTATTCAACACAACCAGGATACCGCAATGTTTTTTCGATCATGTTAGGAATGTTGGGCATGGTGGTAATGAGTGAACGGAGCCCATCAGAATTCCAAGATTCAAGCGTGCCCACACCAGAAAAATTAATGAGCTCTGTATCTGAAAGTGCTTCGCGTATTACCACCTCGCTATTCTGAATGTATCGAGCCGGTCGTGTATATTCTTCAATAACATCAATTGGTGAAAAGACAGCTTTGTATTCAAATGGCCACTCGCGCACTACGGGCAATCCACCTACCAAGCATTCGTAGCTATGTATTTTCATTCGCTTGTTATGATAACCAAGAATGATGTTGCCCATGCCTGGCGCCACTCCACAATCAGTTACAATTGTCACATTATTGTTCTTAGCCAATTCATCTAACAAAAATGGATCTTCCGAAAAGAAAGAAATGTCAACCATGCTTTTGCCAGTTTCAATCACAGCCTTTGCCGTTTTGAAACCCATAAACCCGGGCACTGCACCTACTACCAAATCAAAAGGCTGAATTGCTTTTTTCAGTAACTCTGTATGTGTGAAATCAAGGGTTAGGGTTTTTATTTCTTTGCTTCCAATCTCAGCCAAGGCCTGCTCATTAATATCCACAGAAGTAACATCAAAATTTTTGGCAAGGTCGATTGCCATTGCCTTACCAACTAAACCAGCACCGAGCACAATTACTTTTTTCATTTGCAATTCACATTTTTAATTGAGGGAAGGCTAAAATTAATAAAATCCAGTGATGACCTCCCCATAATGTAATGAAGTTTTCCGTACTAGCACGGATGTTCACAAGTACTTGTTTATCTATCTTGCTTTCTTGTTAATATAAACGGCCATGATGAAATTTTTTCTCGCTACAATTTTACTAGTTATCTCCAACGACTTGCTAGTGCAGGCACAAGAAACAAAAGGTGATACGTTTTTTCAAGAAGGCAAAGATTGGCTTGACAA
>JANXRR010000601.1 GCA_025356795.1 Bacteroidia bacterium | reverse complement strand
ACGGACTGTCGGGCACGTTGCTGGCAAAAAAATATAACATTGCCATTAGCACTACCAACAATAAAGAAATAATAAATGATACGGATATAAATCTGGTGATGATCACCACTCGCCATAGCTCGCATGCTAGGCTAGTTGTAGAATCATTGCAAGCGGGAAAACACGTGTTTGTAGAAAAGCCGTTAGCTGTTACAAAAGATCAATTACAAGAAATTGTAGATGCATATTCAAAGGCCAAAGGTCAAATGCTGCAGGTGGGTTTCAACCGTAGGTTTTCTCCGCATACAGAAAAAATAAAATCGTTAGTAGGAGATCAACCAGGCCCCTTACATCTTACCATCACTATGAACGCGGGGTTTATACCTGCCAACCATTGGGTGCATGATATGAAGGAAGGCAGCCGCATAATTGGCGAAGCATGTCATTTGGTTGACCTGGCAGTTTTTATATCTGGAAGTTTAGTGAAGTCAGTATCGGCACAATCACTCGGTATCAACTCGGCTTTAAATACCGACAATGCCAGTTTTTTGTTGGCTATGGAAAATGGCTCCAACATAGTAATAAATTATTTTTCCAATGGAGCAAAATCATATTCAAAAGAAAAATTGGAGCTATTTTATCAGAACAAAACATTGGTAATGGATAATTTCCGAGTCACCACTGGCTTCGGTTGGAACGGCTTTTCAAAACTTAAAACAGATCAAGATAAAGGTCATAGTAATCAAATAAAAAAAATGATTGATTCTCTATCAAAAGGGAACGAGTCCATTATCCCTTTTAACCAATTAATAAACGTATCGGCTGCTACATTTGCTATGATCGAATCTCTAAAAACAAAAAATAGAGTAGAGCTTGCTACTTGGTAATAACCTATGAAGATAGATATTATAGCAGGTGCAAGGCCTAACTTTATGAAAATTGCACCTATTATAGAGGCAATTCAACAGAAGAAGGAGGCTGGTATTAATATAGATTTCAGGTTGGTGCACACTGGCCAGCATTATGACCGCGCCATGAGTGGACGGTTTTTTGAGGAACTGAATATTCCCGATCCGCACATAAATTTAGAAGTAGGCTCTGGCACACAAGCGGAACAAACAGCGGGCATCATGGTCAAATACGAAAGGCTATTGCTCCAATTGCCTTGTGATGTGTGTATGGTAGTGGGCGATGTTACTTCTACCATGGCGTGTAGTATTACGGCCAAGAAACTGAACATTAAAATAGCTCACGTGGAGGGAGGTATCCGCTCGTTTGATTTATCTATGCCCGAAGAGATTAACCGGATGGTGACCGACTCGATCACCGATTATTTTTTCACCACTTCGGCTTATGCCAATCAAAACTTAAAGCATGAAGGCGTACCTGACTCAAAGATTTTTTTTGTGGGCAACACCATGATCGATACGTTATTAAAAAATGAGAAACGTTTTAGACAACCAAGTTTATGGAATGAGCATAATTTAAAGCAGGGAAATTATTTTGTGCTTACGTTACACAGACCGGCAAATGTAGATGAGCCTTATCAATTAGAGAATTTAATTACCGAGATTTCAACTCATGTGAATGACATGCCTGTCATTTTCCCAGTGCATCCACGCACGGCAAAAACATTGGCACAAGCCAATTTGAAATTGACAAATCTCTACATGGTTTCACCTTTAGGCTATCTTGAATTTAATTACTTGGTAAAGAATGCCAAGGCAGTAATAACAGATTCGGGTGGAGTTACCGAGGAAGCCACGGTGATGGGGATTCCCTGCATGACACTGCGCAACTCTACCGAACGACCTGAAACTGTGTCCATAGGAACGAATGAACTGTTAGGCATAGATCCTCAAGCGATCAAACCAGCGCTTGAAAAATTGCTCATCGGTAAGTGGAAGAAGGGCGCAATACCTGAATTATGGGATGGAAAAGCGGCACATCGGATTGTAGAAATAATGGCTTCAATTAAATAATGAACAGAGTAGGGAAATTAATGCAATGGGCGTTGCAAATGGGAGCACGCTACATTGCGTTTAGGTTCTGGTATGAATTTCAACTTAGAACAGGACTGTTAAAGATTCGCTTCCCAACAGATCAACCCTTCAAAACATGGATCACATTAAAAGACTGGAAGAAAAACGCTCCAGTCTTTTTTTTTAATTCCCGAACAGGTATTAAAACGTTTTCCAATGACTCGGTCTTAAGCAAGAATGCGGATAGAATAAAAAATGGAGAACTCCAATTCTTTCAGGGCGAATGGAAAAAAATACCGTTAGAAGATTGGTTAACAAATTCGTCTTCAGGATATATCTATTCTAATAAAAAGCATTGGACGGAAATCCCCGATTTTGATTCCACCATGGGTGACATCAAATACGTGTGGGAAAAAAACCGTTTCCTTTTCCTTCAGACCATCCTGCGCCACGATGCTGAGTCAGGCCAAGACTCATCGGCTTTTGTTTTAAATCAAATAGAAAGCTGGATCGTTCACAACCCAATAAATCAAGGCCCCAATTACCGATGTAGCCAAGAAACTTCGCTCCGAATTTTTAATTGGATACTCGCCCTCTATTTTTATCGAGAATCGGCAACTCTTACTGAATCACGATTTCAAAAAAT
>JANXRR010000336.1 GCA_025356795.1 Bacteroidia bacterium | reverse complement strand
TTTTGGAGTTTTTACTTTGCGTTAAAGGCGAATAGGTATTTTGAACGTTGGCAGTGTCTTTATCATTAAAGTACGAGTTGGCCAAATTCAATAAAACTTCCTCTTCTTTTACGCTAAGCGAATCAACCAAGTATCGGTATTTCTCTATGGCAGTTTTGAAATCGCCTTTGGTGTAAGCTGCTTTTGCTTCGCTTTTCAACGAATTTATTTTTCCGATCTTATCGAGATCCGTCAACAAAAGCCCCACCATTAAAACTATCATCAACAGCTTCATATCCTTACCGTTTTTATTTGAACCAACAGATCAAAGATAAGCAGCACTAGCGCAGTTAACAAGAAATAGAAATATTGATTGGCCGATACATCAACTAATCGAGTGTCGCGCAATTCGCCCTCAATTTTGCTAATGGTATTTATCAATCGGCTTACATCATTTCTACTTTCGTTAATTTCAAAATATTGCCCCCCTGTATTGCTGGCCAAGGTTTTTAGCGATGCTGCATTCAATTTCGATATCACCGCGTTGCCGGTTTGATCTGTTTTATAACCTCTGCCGGAGTAAATTTGACTTCCCTTTTCGGTGCCCACACCCAATGTGAAAAGTTTGATGTTTTTGTCTTCTATTTCTTTGGCTATTTGATTGGTTTGATCTCCAAAATCTTCACCATCGCTAATCAAAATAATGACTTTAGATTTCTGCTGATTGCCGGTTGTGTTTTCTTGCTCCGTCAGCTTTTTTAAAGCCAACGAAAGGGGAGGAGCAAAGTCAGTTCCCGTAGATGGAACCAAGCTTGTGTTCATGGTTTCGATGAAAAGATTGAGCGCATTTTGATCAAACGTGAGAGGGCATTGCATAAATGCTTCCGATGAAAAGATGATCACGCCAAGTCGATCGGAATTAAAGGATTCTACAATTTTCTTCATCTCAAACTTTACTTTTTCCAAGCGGGTGGGTTGCACATCAAAAGCCTCCATGGATTTAGAAAGGTCAACACAAATCATAATATCCTTTCCTATCGATTTTATTTCCTTTTTAGAATCCCCGAAGGTTGGTCCTAAAAAGGAGAGAATAAGCAGTCCGAAAATGAGGATTCTAAATAGCAACTTGATAAAAACTCTACTGAAAGAGGTGTTTAGGGTTTTCCCAATGCGAATTACCTTAATTAGGTAAGCCACATAAAAGATCAGAAATAGGGAACAAAGAATGGCTTCAAAAAAACTGAATTGTCGGAATAAACTCATGTGCAGCTTAAAAATGCCAAAGATAGCGTTCTGATTAAATTCTGGGAAGAGGTTTTAAGTTTAATTAGTAATTGATAATAGTGTCAGGTTGATTATTTTAATCCTGCGTTTTTTAGCTGTTTTAGTTGCTTTGCGCTTCGCCCCAAGGACAGAGGTCAGTCCAGACTAGCTAAACCCCACGGCTCGGGGCAATGCCCATCAAGGGGGCTCAATCTCAAACTACACCTAAACTGCCCCAGAGCTTCACCATTTTTGCCTTTTACTAAATTTTAAAGCGACCACCCACTTCTATACTCACGCTTAACAAATGCATTGGCTTCATCAAAGTTGGTGATCTTCATATTCTTTGCATCCCATAGAAGTTTCTTTCGGCCTGGGTATGAGGTATTTTTGCCATCCTCTGAAATTTTTTGTAGCTGGTAGCTTCGCACCGCCAAGTTGCCCATTAACACGGCCTCTGTAAAAGGGCCAGCGTATTCAAATGGTGAACTAAGTTGCTTCTTGCCATAGCCAAGCAAGCAGGCGTCTACCCATTCGGTGTAGTGCCCATTTTCTGCGCCTACAATTCGTGTAATGGTAGGCTTGGGCAATTTAACTTCTTTCATGCGGTTGGTAGGCAGCAGCACCGGTGGCATGGCGTAATTGCCCATTAACTTTCCTTTGGTGCCATAGAAAATATAACCACCAGCATTGTCACCCAATTGTTCATCGGGCAGCAGTTCCTCGGGTCGCTCTGGCAACAGGCCACCATCCATCCACGTG
>JANXRR010000335.1 GCA_025356795.1 Bacteroidia bacterium | reverse complement strand
GAAGGAAGGTTATCACTTTTCACAATCACATCTCCTCTACTTACATCAATATCATTTTCAAGATGGAGCACCACACTCTGTAGCGCATAAGCAGCTTCTACTTCTTTTCCGCCAATTTCAATTGCTTTAATTTTACTTTCTAATCCTGATGGCAAAACAGTTACGCTATCTCCAACACTATAGCTACCTCCCATTATCTTCCCTGCATATCCGCGATAGTCATGATACCCCGCAGTCTCAGGCCTGATCACATATTGAACTGACAATCGTGCATCACGAAGGTTGATATCATTGTGAATCTCTACTGTTTCCAAGAAAGCTAACAACGACTCCCCTTCATACCACTTCATTTTAGTTGACTTGTCTACAATGTTATCGCCATCTAGCGCACTGATCGGTATATATTGAACATCCTTCAATTCAAGTCTTTTGGCTGCGGCTGTATATTCAATCACAATGTTGTTGAACACATCTTGAGAGTAATTCACCAGATCCATTTTATTAATGGCAACTATTATGTGAGGTATACCAAGCAACGAAGCGATAAGCGAATGTCTAAGCGTTTGCTCAACCACTCCTTGACGGGCATCAATCAAAATAATAGCAAGGTCAGCATTAGATGCACCTGTTACCATATTGCGTGTGTACTGGATATGGCCTGGTGCATCTGCAATAATGAATTTGCGTTTGGGTGTGGAGAAATATTTGTAGGCAACATCAATGGTGATGCCTTGCTCCCGCTCTGCACGTAATCCATCAGTGAGTAGGGCTAAATTTATTTCACCATCTTCTCTATTTTTAGATTGCCGTTCAATGGCTTCCAGTTGATCGATCATGATCGCTTTGCTATCGTACAGCAAACGACCAATCAAGGTACTTTTTCCATCATCAACACTTCCGGCAGTTATAAATCGTAGTATGTCCATACAAGTATTTCAAAAATATCCGTTCTTTTTTCTATCTTCCATAGCCGCTTCAGAGACTTTGTCGTCAATGCGAGTTTCACCGCGTTCACTGGTCTTTGACGCAATGATCTCTTTAATAATGTCGTCAATTCCCATTGCCTCAGACTCCACTGCTGCCGTGCAAGTCATATCGCCAACCGTGCGATAGCGTACTCGCTTCATCATTATTTCGTCAGTAGCATCAAGTTTTATAAATGGCGATACTGCTACCCATTGCCCTTCATGGTTGATACATTCACGTTCGTGCGAAAAATAAATGGAGGGCAATTCTAACTGCTCTCGCTGAATATAATTCCATACATCTAGCTCAGTCCAATTGCTAATTGGAAACGCACGAATATTTTCACCTTTTTGAATACGCCCGTTATAAATATTCCATAATTCTGGTCGTTGCAGTTTAGGATTCCACTGACCGAATTCATCCCTAACGGAAAATATTCTTTCTTTGGCTCTGGCCTTTTCTTCATCTCTTCGTGCGCCACCAATCAAGGCATCAAATTTAAACTCCTCAATAATATCCAATAGAGTATATGTTTGCAAAGCATTACGACTGGCAAATTTTCCCTTTGGCTCGGTCAATTTTTTTGCCTTAATAGTATCTTCTACTTTTCTTACAATCAATTTTTCATTGAGTTGTTTTACCAATTTATCACGAAAGTCAAGTGCTTCGAGAAAATTATGCCCCGTGTCTATATGTACAAGGGGAAATGGAAATCTGCCTGGGCGAAAAGCTTTCTCGGCCAAGCGCACTAAAGTAATTGAATCTTTACCGCCCGAAAAAAGTAAACCTGGCTTTTCAAACTGTCCAGCCACTTCTCGTAAGATGTGGATTGCCTCCGATTCGAGTTGGTCTAAATAATCAAAATTATGGATGTTCATGAACTTGATTTGTG
Organism: Bacteroidia bacterium; assembly: GCA_025356795.1. Taxonomy (GTDB): domain Bacteria; phylum Bacteroidota; class Bacteroidia; order Cytophagales; family Cyclobacteriaceae; genus ELB16-189. The sequence continues at coordinate 1,228 of JANXRR010000335.1, read as the reverse complement.
AATTATTATCTAGTTATACTAACTCTACAGAATTAATAGACAAAATTATTAAAAATTATTTGCCTGCAAAATAATTCGGGCTTATGTTTGCAACTCTACTAAATTAGTAGAGTATAATTAATTTCTGTAAGTATTTGTATTGCTTACAATTAACTTAAAATAAAGTCATAAATGTAGTCAAAATGTTTTTTTAAATGCCATATGATAAATTATCAATTCTATAAAATAGTCGTATTTCTATCTTGGTTTACTGTATCAAATTCTTTTGCTCAGACCAAAGTAATTAAAATTACCGGAACCCGATTTTGTTACCCTCTTGTACAAAAGTGGATCGATGATTATGCAAAAGTGGCTCCATTAGTTCAAATCATTATTGAGTCAAGAGGTTCTGTTGACCCTGCTCAATATGACCTACTAATAGAAGCTTATCAACAGCCAGAAGAAATAAAAAACGCAAGAGAATACATACACATTGCCCGTTATGCGGTATTACCAGTGGCAAATAGTAAATCTGTTTTTGCGAAAATCTATGCTGACAAAGGGATTAACAGGGAGATGATAAGCCAGCTTTTTTTTCATGATCTCTATACTGATAGGAAAGAAGAAAATGTAAAGGTTCCTTATACTATCTACACACGCTTGCAAAAGGCTGGTGCACCCATTGTGTTTACTAATTATTTTGGCTTTCAACAAAAAGACATTCGTGGTAAAGCTATTGCTGGATCAGATGAGCATCTTCTTAAAGCGGTGTTGCGCGACTTCATTGCAGTGTCTTACCTCCCACTCAATCTTATCTACGATCATGAAAATGGAAAACCTATAAGTGGACTGGCCATTCTCCCTGTAGATTTTAATGGTAATGGAAAAATCAGTGATGACGAGAAATTTTATTCCGAATTAAGTAGTGTAATAAATAGCTTAGAAAGTAAGGATTTAAAAGGCATTCACAACATAGCTACTGATTACATTCACCTTTCGATTGGTAAACAAGATGCCAAACCTGAGGTAATCGAGTTTCTTCGTTGGGTTGCAGTCAATGGGCAAAACGATTTACATGCTTTCGGATTTATAGCACCAGAAGCTGGTCTTCTCCAAAGAGAGAAGCTTGAATTGGACTCCAAACACATCAAGCAATGAAGCCATTCTTATACCATATTTCATTTTGTTGCTGCTGTTGTTGATATTCTCATGCGCCAATCAATACTTGATTGTTTGAAAGAGATCAACT
>JANXRR010000291.1 GCA_025356795.1 Bacteroidia bacterium | reverse complement strand
TTGCTAATTGGCTTCGCCAACTCGCCAATGAGAGACTTGCACTCTCTGGAATATTCAGGTATCTTTCAATACCTTGCGCTCATGCTGGGCGCACACAAAGTATATAAAACATATGCTGTATTGTAGGTTCTTAAAGTGTGTGCTGCTAAATTTCGTCAGCAACGTGGGACAAGATGTAGGTATTTAAACGCATACGTTTTATATACAAACGTTGTGCGTAATGCCCAAAAAATATCGGACAATGAATAATTTTTTCAACGAAGGTTTAAATGGACTATGAAATTGCTGAGAGACTTTTTAATTCTTGTGACAATTTTTTTTTGCTTTAAACTTTCGGCACAAGACCAATCAACAGACAATACCGACAGTTTGTATAAAGATGCCCTACGCGAATGGACTTCAGGAAATTATGACATTGCGTTAAGAGATATTGAAAAGTTAGCCAACGGAGGAAATTCAAGCGCGCAAAATAAGCTCGGAAATTTATATCTGCATGGTGACCATGTTGTAATGAATTTGGAAAAAGCCTTCGGCTGGTTCAAAAAATCAGCAGAGCAGAACAATATAGATGGCATAGATAATTTGGCATGGGCTTATAGGTATGGAAAAGGTGTAAAGCAAGATTTAGTAGCCGCTGCAAATTTATTTAAGAAGTCGGCTGACATGGGAAGCTCGTACGGCCAATGCCAGCTTGGAATGTTATATAAAAATGGTGAGGGAATTGATAGAGATTTAGAAAAAGCGTTTTCCCTTTTTCAGAAATCTGCTTTGCAAGGTCGTGCTTTAGGGCAGTTTTATCTTGGAGTTATGTACGGTTTCGGAGAAGGAGTGACTAAGAATTTAGAGTTGTCTAACTATTGGTATCGCAAATCCACTGATCAAGGGAATTCAGATGCTGCCTTTAACCTCGGTCGAAACTATGAGATTGGTATGGGCGTTTTCAAGAACGAACTTGAAGCGGCTAAATTATATATTAGAGCAGCTGAGAAAAACCATTCTGATGCTCAATGGAACTTGGCTTTGATGTATGAGGACGGGCGAGGCGTCTCAAAAGATTATTCAGCGGCAGCAGCATTGTATGAAAATCTCTGCAAAATAAACAATGAGAAGGCCAAATACCGTTTGGCATCTTTGCTTGAGAATGGAAAAGGAGTAGAAAAAAATATAGATCGTGCAATTCAATTGTACCGAGAGTCAGCCCATGCGGGATATCTCAAGGCTCAAAGTCAGCTTGGTTGGTTACTTATATTTAGTGAAGAAATCAAAAAGAAGGAGGTGAAAGAAGGGCTGGATTGGTTGACTAGGGCGGTACAGCAAGGAAGCCAAGTGGCGCAATATAATTTAGGTCGTTGCTACGCTTCTGGTATTGGTGTACCAAAAAATGACAGCACCGCCTTTGAGTACTTTAATCAGTCGGCCAAACAGGGTTATAGAGCATCGGTGGTCGAATTAGGTTTGATGTTTTACGAGGGTCGAGGTGTCAACAAGAACGTGGTCGAAGCAGCGAAACTGTTTAAGAATGCCGCTGATCTAGGAAGTGAAACCGGCAAACGAAACATTCAAATAATTTATAGAAACCATGAAATAAAAGAAAAGATAGGCATCCCCGCGCTTGACTCACTTTTAACATATCCACTAAAATTCCCTCTCACTGAAATTGACATTAAACAGATTAAACAGTATGCTAAATCTTGTTACTCCATTCTAGGAATTCTATCTCTTAATATCAGTGTATTTGATTTTGCGCCACCAAGTGACAGAATAAAAGAAGAGCCAGCAACTCAAAAACGTCTCAACGAATTATTGGGGCGTGTTAGTAGTGAGGGTGAAAGCTTTGACTTAATCTACTCGATTGCTAACATTTACCAAACAATGAAAAAGTGGCAAGAAGCAAGCAATTATCTTAAGAAAGCGGATTCAATAACGTTTAGAAATCTTACAAAAAGACCAACAGATCCCCAACTGCATTTTGACCGATCCTTAGTTCTGTTTGCAAAAGAACAATATAACGAGGCATTAAAAGAACTTCAGATGGTGAATTGGGAGGCAACTAACATGGATGCAGAGTTCTTGAAAGTGTTGTGTTATTTAAGCATGGGTGATGCTGAAGCAGTAAAGACATTTGGAACCTCGCTGATTAAGAAAGATGGTTTGGACATCAATGGATACTTGATACTTACACTCAGTGATATTCCCCAAGTCCTTCAACGGTTAAAGACTGTTGGAAAAAATGCAAGAGTCGAGGATATTGCGGATTTTCATCGAATTGACAGTGCATGCAACGCTCACCCCGATGATCTAAAACTCCATTTTCTAAAGAACGCATCAAAACAAATGGCTCTTGCTATTAAGATTGCACATCATAACGAGGATCAGAGGAATTTCTCAAAGGGTTTTCAGTTGACATTCCAAGACAAACAAGAACTCATTCAACTCGAAGACTTTTACCTCAAAACTGTTAATTCAAACACTAAGAATGTTAGCATATTCCTAACCAATAAACTCCTTGCCATTGTCTACTTATTAAGCGGACAGTTCGACAATTCAATCAGGTATTGTAGAAATGCGCTAGAAGCAAAAGAAAAGGAGGGTCAATTCATGTATTCAAAAAAATCTGAAATCTATGAGTTGATGGCGACCGCATACTTACTAGCCGGTGACACTATAAAAAGTAAAAATGTGGTGAAAGAAAAAATAATCAAGGAGCAGGAATACTTTGACAATGCCGATAGCTACGTTTCGCTTTCAAAATATGATTTGTGGTCTGGCGATATGAAAGGAGTTGAAAAGAACTGCCAAAATTCAATAATAATTAATTCCCTATCACAAGAAGCGTATTTGGGACTGGCTATTACACAACTACTGTCAAATGATATTGAAGGCGCGCAAGACTATTTACTTAAAGCTCGTTCGTCCGGTCCGGACAATCCTCAAATTGAAACGGTAAGCGGGATAATTTCCGTTCATGTTCAAGACTACACGCAGGCGTATGATTGGTTTAAGAGAGCATTAAAAGAAGGGGACAGCTATGAACCTGCAAAAAAGATTTTGGACAAATATTTCGTCAAGGAGTTGAAAGCTGACAAATAACAAAAGTATCTTATTGAATATTGAACTAAGGCACTACGCACAACAAAATGCATAATCAATGGCGGGGTTCAGTGTAAATTTGTAGTTTAGTTTTTCAAAATACGTTTGGTGTCGTGGGACAGTGACGCGCTTCGAATTCCCGCCCGATCGCAAATACAAACGTTGGGCGATATTGTGATCCGTCCTGAAAAAAGGCTACACAACACGTAGCAACATGTATAAAAATGATGGAATTACAAGACGGTACAGCGAAGGTTTTAAACTCAAAGTTTTGGCCGAACTTAGCAGTGGTAAGTACAACAAATCTGAGTTAGGTAGATTTTATGGGATCAACCGCACCACCCTTAACAAATGGATTGAACAGTACGATCGAAAGGACTTAATGAACACTCGAATCCTGGTGGAAACAAATGATGAAATCGGGCGCATAAAAGCCCTACAAAAAGAAGTAGAACAACTCAAATCGTTGCTACTAAAAAAGGACTTGGATAAACTATTGGTGGACTCTTACCTAGAGGTAGCAGCTAAAAACATGGGCTATAAAAATGTTGATGAGTTAAAAAAAAACTTAAACATCAGGCCCTCGTGATTGCCGTAGATAATTCAAGTCAAACCAATCTGGCGAGCATTGAACGGGTTTGTAATTGCATCCACTTGCACAGAGATGCTTATTACAAATACAAAAGGCGGAATGCACACCGTAAAACGGTAGAGTCACAGGCAACTGTTCTAGTAAAAATGGAGCGTGAAATTCAGCCACGTGTAGGTACCCGAAAGCTGCATAAAGCTCTTGGTGGTACGTTCCAGGAATACGGATTAAAAGTGGGCAGAGATCGTTTATTTGACATTTTGAGAACAAGCGATATGTTAGTGAAGCGTAAAAAACTCACCTTCAAAACCACGAACTCCTATCACCATTTTTACAAGTATAGTAACCTGGTGAAAGACATGAAGGTAACAGCACGCAATCAGGTTTGGGTATCCGATATCACTTACATTCGAACCGTCAAAGGGTTCTGTTATTTGGCATTGATTACCGATTTATATTCAAGGAAAATAGTAGGCTATGAGATCAGTGATTCACTCGAGCTGACGGGCTGTCTAAGAGCCCTCCAAAAGGCTCTTGGACAAGCCCGTCCAGCGGCCGGGTTAGTACACCATTCCGATCGTGGTATTCAATATTGCAGCAACCAATATGTGACTGAACTTAAAAAGAGAGGTATCAGAATAAGTATGACCGAAGAAAATCATTGCTATGAAAATGCCGTTGCAGAGCGCGTAAACGGAATCTTAAAAGATGAATTTTATTTGGATCAATGCTTTGTTAATACATTCAATGCCGCAGTTGCAACTAAAAATGCAATTGATATTTATAACAACAAAAGATTACATCTATCTTTAGGGTATAAGACCCCGAATATGGTCTATGAAAATGCAGCTTAAATATATTTCTAACCCGTAGCCGTATTTTAGGACGTGACA
>JANXRR010000220.1 GCA_025356795.1 Bacteroidia bacterium | reverse complement strand
TAAGTTGAATTTTCCTGTAAGATCTGTAACATTAGGGTGCGAAAGCAACAGGGGAATTTCGTGTTGAACAGACTCGCCTTCTTCCCTCAATCCTGTAATAAATATTTTGAAGATTTTTGGAGGGAGTTCTTGAATAAGTTGATAATAATTTTCAAGGGGCCATTCACGCGCACTGTTTTTTGACTTTGGGTGAATGATGATATTGAAACGATCATTTGAAAGAAGCAAATCAAAATTTTTATAGCTCGATACTAATCCAAAATATTTAGGCATCTCACCTAGTTCCATCTCTTCATTAAGTTTGAAGGGTCTAAGGAGTTTAAAATTTAACTGGCTTTCGTGCAGCGGAGAATTTATTCGGCTAAACTCGACCAAATAATTGCAGTAAAGCCAATTGTACCAGCGGTGGCGCGTGGCTATTCGGTGTTCAATTCCAGCTTCCTTAGCAAGTGAAATAAGTTGCCTATCAGGAAAAACAAAAACTATGTTTTTTGATTGGAGGTTTTTTAAAATTGAGGGGTCTTTTAAAATGAGATCCCTGTCCACGAACTCATCCACAAACACAGACTTTTCAATTATTGGCCTGGTGTAGCCTTTTCCTATAAAATATATCTTTACTGTGGGATCTAAGGATTTTAAATACCCTGCTAACGGCAAGGTCAAAATCACATCCCCTAAATTATCCGTTCGGCTAATGATTATTTTCTTACCTACCTCCAGGCGATGGTTCAACTCATAGAGCTTGGCATATTTATAAAAAACATGGTTGGCTACCGCCATGGCTACCATTAAGCCTTCAAAACCATCTAGGAAGCCACGTTTGAGGATATAACTCTTGAAGAATGAAAAAAAAGTCCGGAAAATTATTTTAGATGACGAACTTCTCTTCTTGCCCCTGTTTTCGCGGGCAAATATCTCAGAATAGCGCTGAACTTTTTGAAGTGTATCGTGCGAATCTAAATATGCCTTATGAAGTAAATCGCCCTTGAGATGGGTGACGGTAATCTCGCGTTGAATGATCACTTTATCGTGAGGATTTTCGCCCCCCCAACTTCCCACATTTTTATCCCACAGCCTTATTTTTCTATCGGGATACCAATTGCCATGCTTTATCCATTTTCCTGAATAGCTAGATAGCCTATTCATGGAGTAAGCGTGCCCTACCCAATTGTTTTTTATATTTAAAATAGATTCAGTTAATTCCTCTGATAAGTATTCGTCTGCATCTAAAGAAAGAATAACATCATAGCGAGCTTGGGATAACGCAAAGTTTTTCTGGTCGATATGGCTTTTGAATGGGTGCTCAACTAGTTTCGCATTCTTAAATAGGCAAATTTCCTTTGTTTTGTCGGATGAGTAAGAATCAATTACAACAATTTCCTCTACCAGATGCTGGATCGAATCTATACATCTGCCGATGTTCTTTTCCTCGTTGTAAGTGATAATTACAGCACTTATGTTGACCATAAATCAAGTTTCGATAAGTGTAAATTTCTGTTTTCTGCCACTATAAACCAAGCGGGCCAAGATTCTAAGAAAAAAGAACCTGCCTATTTGTTTAAAACAGGCAGGTTCTTTCACAGAATAATCACACTAAAAATCAACGTTTTGCTAATAGCTCCTGTGATTTTACCATGTTAATAAACTCTATTCGATATCCTTCTATATCTTTTACACGAGCATCATTGGCCAGCTTAATTACATCAGACAACCCAAATGATTTTACATATTCCGAATCTCTTAATAGCATGCCAAAACCAGCCACTGCTGCTGACCATCTGAAGTTCTCTGATGTATGAGAAAACGCTGTGGGTGAATCAAGCACTGGCTGAACAATCAACTTACTAGAATCTTCAGCAGGCTTTTTGTACCTAAATTTTATGGTAATCAGCTCACTAGATTTAAATGATTGAGGATCAATTTTAGAGGTCTGGTATTTTAGCTCATCTATCTTATAAAACTCGCTATCTATACCCGCTGGAATTATTTCATACAGCGCAGTAACCGAATGACCTGAGCCTAGCTCGCCAGCATCTTTTTTGTCGTTATTAAAATCTTCGCTTTTAAGCATCCTGTTTTCATAGCCAATCAAACGATATGCTTTTACTTTTGCAGGATTAAATTCCAATTGAAGTTTTACATCTTTGGCGATGGTAAATAAAGTTCCTCCAAATTCATTCACCAATACTTTCTTGGCTTCCAAAATATTATCGATATAAGCATAATTGCCATTCCCTTTATCGGCCAATACTTCCATTTTAGAATCTTTATAGTTTCCCATGCCATATCCTAAAACAGTTAAAAAAATTCCGTCATTTCTTTTCTCCTCAATCAATCTTTCCATTGCGCCATTGCTTGATTGGCCTATATTAAAGTCTCCATCCGTAGCCAAAATTACCCGGTTATTTCCATCCTTTTTAAAGTTCGCTTTGGCTTCTGCATAAGCGAGGTTGATCCCCGCACCACCCGCAGTTGAACCTCCCGCTTCTAAATTATTTAGTGCCTCTAATATCTTTTTCTTTTCTGCGCCCGATGTGGAAGGCAAAACCAAACCAGCGGCACCAGCATAAACAACAATTGCGACATTGTCTTGCGGCCTTAACTGGTCAACCAACATTTTGAATGAAGATTTTAATAATGGCAATTTGTTGTCATCCTGCATGGAGCCCGAAACATCAATC
>JANXRR010000218.1 GCA_025356795.1 Bacteroidia bacterium | reverse complement strand
CTTCAAGTTCATACTCTTTAATCTTTCTGTACAAAGTCCTTTCACTGATTCCCAAATCACGTGCTGCATATTTCCTTTTATTATTATTTTTTCTCAACGCTTTCAAAATCAATTCACGTTCTTTCTTTTCTATAGATAAGGAATCATCCTCTGCTTCATGAGTAATGTCTTGAACATCGGTTGAGTTGTCTGCAGATCTTACTTCTCTAATTTCTGGGTTAAGATTGTAAACGATTGGTTCTTTTGGTGAGGATTCTGTAGCCTGCATGCCTTCAAAAAGATTTGCGTGATCTTGAATTATTTGTGATGCCGCAAGGGGGCTCGAAATATTTTCAAGCACAATCTTCTTTAAATCATGAACATCTTTTTTCATTTCAAAAAGGACTTTATATAATATTTCCCGTTCCGAGATATTATCCTTTGAAAGGCCATCTCTATAAATGGCTGGCAGACTGTTTTCTTTGGGCAGATAATTGTTTAGTTCTTCATTGTTAATTTCTTTCGATTCTGGAGCTAAGACCGATATTTGATCTACCAGATTTTTCAATTGCCGTATGTTTCCTGGAAAACGATATTTTAGAAGCACCAACTTTGCTTCTTCCGTTAAAACGATTGGCTTTACTTTATATCGCTCTGCAAAATCGGTAGCGAATTTTCGGAACAAAAGCTCAATATCTCTTCCTCTTTCGCGAAGAGCAGGAACAAATATGGGAACTGTATTTAATCGGTAGTAGAGATCTTCACGAAACCTTCCTTGCTCTACTTTTAATAATAGATTGACATTGGTGGCCGCTACCACACGCACATCAGTTTTCAACACTTTTGATGAACCTACTTTAATAAATTCACCATTTTCTAACACGCGAAGTAAACGAGCTTGGGTACCCAATGGCATTTCTCCTATTTCATCTAAGAAAATTGTTCCGCCATTAGATACCTCGAAATAGCCTTTTCTCGCCTCGTGAGCACCAGTGAAAGATCCTTTTTCATGACCAAATAATTCGGAGTCAATGGTGCCCTCGGGAATTGAACCGCAATTAATGGCTATAAATTGGCCGTGTTTTCTTGGGCTAAGATTATGAATTATTTTCGAGAAGGATTCCTTTCCACTTCCACTTTCGCCAGTAATCAATACTGACATGTCTGTAGGTGCCACTTGCATAGCTACACGTACGGCATTGTTAAGCTGTGACGCATTGCCGATAATGCCAAACCTCTGTTTTACGCTTTGAATTTCTGATTCTGATATTGCCATTTTACTGAACTGCTTTGCCTAATAATGTACCGCCTGTACAATTTTCTATTAACACATTAACATAGTCGCCAATGGAATGATTTTCTTTTAAAAATATTACCACTTTTTTGGCTGAATTTCTGCCTTGCAAATAATTCTTGGATCGCTTCGATGTTCCTTCTACTAATACTTCAAAGACCTTTCCAATATCTCTTTTATTGCTTATGAGCGAATGTGAGTTTTGCTTTTTTATGATCTCGTCAAGCCTTCTCTTTTTCACTTCCAACAATACATTGTCCTCGTATTTCTTTGCCGCCAAAGTACCTGGCCTTTCTGAATAATAGAACATATAAGCGAAATCAAATTGCACGCTATCCATTAATGATAAAGTCTCGTTATGATCTTCTTCTGTCTCCGTTGGAAATCCGATAATCATATCAGATGATAATCCACATTCATCTCCTAAAATGTGTTTGATGCTGTTGATCTTAGCAATGTACCATTCGCGTGAATAGCCTCGGTTCATCATTTCTAAGATTCGACTGTTGCCACTTTGCACGGGTAGGTGCACATAGTTGCAGATGTTATCATACTTGGCAATTACATGAAGTACATCATCCGTAATATCTTTTGGATGAGAGGTGGAAAACCGGATTCTCAAGTTAGGACTTACCTTAGCTACAATTTCTAATAAGTTGGCAAAGGTGAGTACTTCATTGATTGACTTTTTCTCTATCCAAGCTTTGTTGTTTTCTTCTTCACTCCATTTGTATGAATCTACATTTTGCCCTAGCAGGGTAACTTCTTTAAAGCCCCTGGAGACAAGATCTTTGGCTTCATTGATTATTGAATATGGATTCCTGCTCCGTTCGCGCCCACGCGTAAAGGGAACAACACAAAATGAACACATGTTATCGCAGCCTCTCATGATGGAAATAAAAGCTGTAACTCCGTTAGAATTGAGGCGAACAGGTGTAACATCTGCATACGTTTCTTCTCGTGATAAAAAAGTATTGACTGCTTTTTGCCCTTCATCCACTAGAGAAATTAGCTTCGGTAGATCGCGATAGGCATCGGGGCCGGCCACCAAATCAACGATTTTCTCTTCTTCCAGAAGTTTTGTCTTTAATCGTTCGGCCATGCAACCCAAAATACCCACCATCAATTCGGGCTTATGCTTTTTAAAACCATTGATATGCATCAATCTATGCCTTACTGTTTGCTCTGCCTTTTCTCTAATTGAACAGGTGTTTAAAAAGATTAAGTCGGCTTGGGCTATTTCTGAAGTAGTGTCGAAGCCCTCTTTCATAAGTATTGAGGCTACAATTTCGCTGTCTGCGAAATTCATTTGGCAACCATAACTTTCTATGTATAGTTTTCTGGACTGGCCTGTAGAGCTTGTAGTAGTGGTTTTTATTTCGCAGGATTCGTTATCCTGTTCACTTAAAATTTCAACCTGCGTAATCAATT
>JANXRR010000201.1 GCA_025356795.1 Bacteroidia bacterium | reverse complement strand
TAGCGTTTTAAACTACCACACTCTGTGAACGTGAATTTCTTGCTTTGGGCACTGGCTGCTGTGGCAAGTAAAATATAAAGCAGAAACAGATAACATTTAGCAGGGTTCATGGTGCCTTCTTTTATTGTACGTCTTCTTTTAGCTTGCCCACAGATAATTTGGGCAGGCTATCACTTGTTTTTGAAAATTCATTTTTTAATTCGGCTATCGTATTTTTGATTGCTTTCAAATCGGCCAAGTATTTACTTTCTCTTTTAGCGGCCTCCATCTCACGCTGTTTAATTGAACCATCCAATTGTTGGATATAGTCTTTAAATACTTGATTATTTAAAATGAGGGCATCCGTTTGTTTAAGGGCACTGTCAATGCTTTGTTTTGATTTCTCCATCTTCAGCGTGGCCTCCTTCAGGGTTTCAACTGCTCTTTTTAAATCAGGGTCTTTATGAAACGCTTGCCATAACAACAAACTAATAATAGCAACAATGCCTATACCAAAGAGCCATTTTGTTTTTGTTTCCATCCTGTTTTGGGTTGAAGAATGCTGTTACCTATTTGTTTCTATTTATCTTCATTGGGTTTGCTACCAACATCCATTTTTAAACTTGTGTTTGTTCGCCAATATGGGTTATCATAGCATCCAAGTTCTCCCATATTGTAGAACACGGCACATAAAAAGCTTTGTCAGTAACCTCTACTTTTAAAGTGCTTGTTGCATTATTCCACGTGCCTATAAGTTTTATTCCGTGGTTATGGGTATCTACCTCCCACGGGTTATTGCCACTTATATTGCTACCGTTCGCTTTCAAAGCCTCTATGATTTTATCAACTTTAGGCTTATCAATAGTTGGATAAATATGTGCTGGTTCGCAGGGCATAATTTCAATGTTTCAATTTTTTTTACCTACTCTAAGGGATTTTCGGCTTGCTCCGTGTTTTGTATGAATGGTTAAGTTGTTTTTTCTTTTGCGCCTCCTTCGGGCTTTTTACCAGAGCCACGTAGGTTAGCAATTTTGTTGAGCACGTCAAACCAAAAGGGCGCGCCCATCATTATGGCCAATATGGTGGCAACCAAACCTGCCAGTTTAGTAAGGGTATAAGCACCTGGGTGCGCACAAAACTTCTGTACATCTGCCTTCTGCCAGCCCAATGGCAGCGCGGTTTCCAGGGCTGCTTTGGCCCTGCCAATGTCTGCAAACTTGGTATTGATTGAATCGGTGAAATGCAGCAAGGCTAGAGAATCTTCTTTGTCAAGCCCCGATGCCTTCTTTAATTGAGCTACTTGTTTTATAAAGTCCTCATTTTTGGTAGCATCGTACGCTTGGCCCGCCAACTTTACCCGTGCTTCAGGGTTGCTGTATAAATATTGCGAAATGGAAATGCTATCGGCATTAAGAACAAGGGTAATTACAGTGGCCATAATAAACGTGAATGGCCGAGAGTATTTTGTTTTCAGCGCACCTGACACGCGATCCATCGATGAATCATACCATGCTTCAATTTTGTTTCTAAAGAGTTGTATTCCATTAGTAGTTTTTCCAGTCAAATCTGCTAAGCTATCTTTAGCTTCATTCGCATAGATCAGAAACACACGTTGCAGTTCGCCAGGAAGAATATCAGTTTTGCTTATGGCAGTGATGTATTCATCAATGCTGGCTGCCACTGCGGTGGGATTGGCCGGATCGAACGTTACTTTTTCGAGCAGTGCTGTTACAAAATTTTTGGCATCGAGGTATGAATTTGATTTCCCTTTATCGGATAGGGCCGTAACCGTACAATGATCCAATAATGCTTCACCAAGGGTTTTTGGTTGGGATTTAGAATCCTTTGGTAAAGTAATTGGTTTATTAAAAATGCTTGTAAGCCAATGTGCCAAGACTTTCGCCCGCACTTTGCTGGCCGTTAGCATAATTTCCACAGCAGAGCTGCAAATGATGCTTAGCAGGAAGTAGATAAATATTAAGCCTGCAACTAAATCGAGGATGGGGAATCCGCTCATGATAGTGGGGGGTGTAAGTTTTATAATTTCAAACTATTGCTTTAAGCCAAGTGCTTTAAATGTTTCGGGCCCCGCAATGCCATCAGCGGTAATGCTGTTTTTCTTCTGGTAGGCTTGAAGTGCCACAACTGTATCTGCACCAAATACACCATCTTCGGCAACGGCAGGGTTAGAATCTTTTTTGTTAAGTGCTTTTTGCAACGCCACCACCGCGGCACCTGAATTCCCCTTCTTGAGGTAACTGCCCGTTGTCAGTTTTGTATCTGCCACTTTGGGCTTATTGAGTTCGGCCAGCAGAACACCTTCTACAATGTCATTCACTATGCCCGTTACTTCCAGGCCGTGGTCTTGTTGAAATTGCTTGATTATCTTCTCGGTAGTAGAGCCGAAATCCCCATCTACTATTGTCCCCGTGTATTTTAAATCGAAGAGCTGCTTTTGCAGTGCACTAACGCGTGCACCTTTTTCCCCTTTTTTAAGAATACTCGCAAATGGTTGGGTAGCTTCTCCAAAAACTCCAGGGTTCACAAAGGCTTGAACTAATCGTGCAGATCTAGTGCGTATCATTACTTGGCCACCATCGCTGTCGTTAGTCAGAGAGGTATTTCCTTCCCAAGCTTTAAAAGTTTCGCCAGGTTTTATCCATTCAAGAAAAATACCTGTGTGGTCGCTGAGGCCATCGCCTTTCCAATCATATAATACAATATCGCCCGTCTGTGGTTCTTTGGTTAATTGATTATTACGCTTCCAGAAATTATATGCAGAGGGGCAATAGTGATACCCTTTCGGTGAGTCAATTTTACCGAGCGGATGCCCTGCTTGGTCGTACACCCAGCTAACAAAGATGGCACACCATGATACTCCGTTCATACCATACCATTCCCCATAGCTGGTTTTGTTGGAGTTGGGTGGGATCTCTTTTGTTCCGTTCTGCGATGCGGCTATGTCGATTATGTTTTGTCGTGGCATACGTTTATTTTCTTGTTTTACTACTTCACTACCGGTGCTTTCAAAGGCTGCATTGAGTTCTCAATCATGAAAGCCTTAAGCAGACATTTTTCGTCTTGATTCCTTTTCTACTTCCAACAACCAAGGGTAAGCCTTGCTGTAGGTGATTAAAATTGT
>JANXRR010000161.1 GCA_025356795.1 Bacteroidia bacterium | reverse complement strand
GAGCTAACCCTAAATAAAGTGAACGCCCTATTAGCGGCCTTCAAATTGAGTATTTCAACATCAATTTGAACTCTACTATCTTTCATTTCCTTGAAAAGAAAATCACAACATTCGCATACCTAACTTTACTAAACATGTAATATTTATGTGCCTTTAATGAGCAATTGAAAAAAAATGCCTAATTATGTTATCCTAAACATTCATACTTAAGCTCAAATTTAACTCACACCCACAAATGAAGAAATTTTTAACATTGATGATTACTGCCTGCATCATGCTAGCAGTGTCCGAAAGTTCCTTTGCTCAAAAGAAAAAAAAGGATAAGAAATCGAAGGTCTCGGTTCATGGCGAGAAAGATAATGATGGTGTTTACAACCAGCGAAAAACGAATGTTAATGAAGGAACTGCGGGCAAATCAAAAAAGAAGAAGAACAAAAAATCTAAGAGAGACTCTGGCTTTATTCAATCGCCCAACTCGAATGAGTTTTATGTTTTTTACCGAAGAGACGAGAATAATGATAGCTCGTTTTCTTGATTTATGATCCAATATTAAAAAGCAAGGCTAACTTAAAAGTTGGTCTTGCTTTTTTATTGATCGACATTTTCACTCTTAAATGACAGTGTACTTTTTGAATTTAGGTTTTCCCATTACTTTATAAATGGCAGGAAGTGTAACTAAGGTAAGAATGGTTGCGGTAATTAATCCACTAATAACTACAACTGCTAAAGGCTTTTGAGTTTCTGAGCCTATTCCATTTGAAAGTGCTGCGGGCATTAAACCAAGACCTGCCATTAAAGCTGTCATAACCACTGGTCTTAAACGAGATAGGGCGCCTTTAAAAATGGCTTCCTCTAATGGCATTCCCAATTCACGGTTTTTATTAAATACAGATACTAGTATAACTCCATTTTGAACGCACACTCCAAACAAAGCAATAAACCCCACTCCGGCAGAAATACTAAAATTGATACCCGTAAAACTTAAGCCAAGAATTCCGCCAATTAAGGCAAAGGGAACATTCATAAGCACAATGCCTGCATACTTGGTTGAGTTAAACATTAGAAATAGCCACATAAAAATTAAACCAATAGAAATTGGAACAACTATTTTCAACTGATTGGTTGCCCTTACTTGATTTTCAAATTCTCCATTCCAGGTCATAGAATAACCACGATCTAGCTTAACAGCGTGATTCACCTTTGCTTGGGCTTCAGCAATTGTGCTACCTAAATCGCGGCCACGCACAGAAAATTTAATTGGAATAAATCTTAAGTTCCCTTCGCGATAAACAAACGCTGGCCCTGTTTGCAATTTAATGTCAGCTATTTCGCGCATGGGTATTTTAGTTCCATTGGTACAAGGCACTAATAATTTTCCAATCTCCTTTTCACTCACCCTAAATTCAGGAGAGAAACGTAGCCGGATTTCAAATTTTCGTTCACCCTCGTACATAGTAGTGGCCTTCTTGCCACCAATGGCCATTTCAACTATACTATTGGCTTCATTTATATTGGCACCATACCTCGCCAATTTTAAGCGATCGATTTCAACACGAAGTTCGGGCTGCCCCATACTTTTAAAAATCCCTAAATCTTGAACGCCTTCCACATTTTCCATAATGTTTTTCACACTGTCGGCAATGCGTTCTAACTTATCGAAATTATCACCAAAAATCTTAATGGCCATTTCCCCCTTAACACCTGAAACGGCTTCTTGCACATTATCAGAAATGGGTTGAGAGAATCCAAATACTATTCCTGGATATTCATCCTCTAGCTTAGATTGCATATCGCTAATGATTTCTTCTTTCGATACGCTCCGCTCCCAATCATCTTTAGGAAGTAAATCGACAAAGAACTCAACATTAAAAAAACCCGTGGGGTCAGTTCCATCGTTGGGTCTTCCATTTTGGGAGATCACACCTTTTACCTCAGGATAATCCTCAAAGATATGTCGCATACCTTCTGACATAACATTTGCATTAGAGAACGCAATGCTTTGTGGCATACTTGCACGCACGTAAATAGAACCTTCGTTAAGCTGAGGCAGGAATTCGGAACCCAATCCTTGCCCTACTATTAAACTCATACCTAGAAGCCCTATTGAAAATGCTATACTCAAGATAGGATGTTGCAACGACCAAAATAACGCGGGTCTATAAATCTTTTCCATGCCTATTACAAGAGGGTTGGTGCGCTCTTTCACATTTTTATTAAGTAACATTCGGCATAACAAAGGCACAAGGGTAAGTGTAAAAATAAGAGCACCTAAAAGCGCAAAACCCATAGTGTAAGCCAAGGGTGAAAACATTTTACCTTCCACCTTTTGAAATGCAAAAATGGGTATTAATGCGGTGATGATAATGAGCTTCGAAAAGAAAATAGGCTTACCCATTTCTATAGCTATATTTTTTACAAAACCCATTTTAGACATTAAGTTAAACCGCTCTTTACCTAACTCATGTTGCTTATGAGCCAAGTACACAAACACTCCCTCTACCATTACCACAGCACCATCTATAATAATACCAAAGTCGATAGCACCAATAGAAAGGAGGTTGGCAGACATACCGCGAATTCTCATACAGATAAAAGCAAAGAGCAGTGCCAGCGGTATTATGATAGCAACCATAACAGTGGCACGCCAGTCAAGCAAAAAAATTGAGAGTATAAAAGTTACCAAAAGCATACCCACAATGAGGTTTTCCATTACCGTTGTAGTTGTTAGGTTAACCAGCGTTGTGCGGTCATAAAAGACTTTGATTTTAACACCATCGGGTAAAATGCGATCATTCAAATCGGCAATCATGATATTGAGGTCTTTTAATACCTGACTTGGGTTTTCCCCCTTTCTTAAAAGTACTATTCCTTCCACTACATCAGGCTCATCCCCTCTTCCCACTCTTCCTAATCGGGGTTTGAAAGATTCGCTTACATGACCAATTTCCTTTACGAAGATGGGAGTGCCATTTACATTTTTAACAATGACGTTTTCAATATCACTTATGTCGTTAATTAGGCCTACACCTCGAACCAAGAAAGCTTGGGAACCCTTTTCAACTACATCGCCACCAACATTACCATTGTTAGCCTGCACAGCGTTAAAAACATCTTGTGCACTAAAGTCAAAAGCCGAAAGCTTATTTGGATCAACAGTAACCTCATATGTTTTTACTTCTCCACCAAAACTTACCACATCTGCCACTCCCTGCACGGCCTTCAGTCGCTTATCAATTATCCAATCCTGAATTTCCTTAAGCTGGCGAATTGTTTTTTTTCCTTGACCGTCAAGTGTATATCGGTAGATTTCACCTGTTGGCCCTGAAGGTGGTTGCACTTCTGCTCCGGCACCCTCTGGCAAATCAACATTTACAAGCTGGTTGTTAACCATTTGACGTGCCCGGAAATCATCTACTTCATCCTCGAAAAAGATGGTAACAACGGAGAGTCCAAAAAGTGAAATAGAGCGCAAGCTTGTTTTGCGAGGCACCACGTTCATCTCGGTTTCAATAGGTATGGTAACAAATTTTTCAAGCTCCTCCGCACTGCGGCCCGGCCATTGGGTTATAATTACTACACGTGTGTTGATAACGTCTGGGAAAGCCTCGATGGGCGTCATTAAGAAACTTCTCACACCTGCTATTATTACAAGCAAGGTCATTAAGAAAATCATTAACCTGTTTTTAAGGGCAAATGTTATGATGCCTTTTATAAACGAATTCATAAGTCCTGTTGCTTGTTAAAGTTGATTGAAAGCGGTGAGAACAAATAAGGAACCTTCTACCACTATTTTATCACCCTCATTAAGGCCGGAGAGTATCTCATAAAAATTTCCAAAAGTCTTTCCGATCGAGACAGACACTTTCTCAAATTTTTGAGGTTCCACTTCTCGCATCACAAAGTACCTATTGCTTTCTAACACAATAGCTGTTTTTGGAATAGCAATAACTTTTAGCATTTGCTTAGAGGTAATTCCAATGGTGGCAAACATTTGAGGTTTCAATAGTCCATTATTATTAGAAAGTTCTGTTCTCACTTTAATTACACGCGAGGCAGGATCTAACATCGTTCCTATTTTTTTTATCGTACCCGCAAAAAATTTATCAGGATATGCGATTGTTCTAACAATCACATTATCGCCTTCATGTACAATAGAAATATCACTTTCGTGCACATTGGCCCATACCCAAACAGTTTTTAGGTCTGATATAGTAAACACATTCGTTCCGTTGTCGTTTCGTATCTGTGTGCCTTCTGTGATATTGCGTTCTACAATAAAACCCGAACGTGGAGATTTAACTTGGTAGCGCGCATCCAAATCATTGACGGAACCACCGTAGAGTTCTAGAATTTGCTTTCGTTCATTATATTCAGATAAGGCATTGGCATGATCCTTCTTTGTTGTTGCATATTCTTTTTCAGACTGCATGCCCGCATTAAAAAGTTCTTGTGACCGTAGCAGGTTTTTCTCTTCCACTTCAAAGTTCGACTTTGAAATATTATAGTCACGTTGATACTGACTTATATCAGTGCTTAGCAGTGTTGCCAATATCTGACCTTTGTTTACATAGTCGCCCAATGAAACGGTAACTTTTTCAACGGTACCACTTACAAGTGGGTAAATACACACTACATTATCTTCAGCAAAAGATACCTCGCCCACAGCCGTAAGTTGATCCGATTCTGGAACCAGCCTCACACTATCAATTTTTACGTGCTGCAATTGTTTGCCACCAAGTTCCAGTTTTGTCTTGTGTTCTGATTTAGCTACTTTTAAATGTTGCTTTTTTTTACAAGAAGACATGCTGCTACTAACAAGGGCAACAAATAAAAGGATACGAATTTTATTCATACAAATACGTTGTTTTATTCTTCAATGATCGATTCGCCTACTAAAAAATTTAATTCATTCACACTATCAAGATAGTTTTGCTTAAGTTCTATTTCTTGAAGTTTGGTAGTAATAAAAATTCGCTGTTGATCAATGAATTCAAGCAATGAAATATTTCTCTTTTTAAAATTAATGTTTACTTGCTTATTAAGTTCTTCTAGCTTCTTTAAAAAATCATCATTGTAATTGGCTAGGCCTTCATTGTTTTTTTTGTACTTCTGAAATGCCTGACTTACTTGATTGGCAATAGTTATTTTCAAATAATCAAGTTGAAGGCTGGCTTGTTTCATCCCATACTGAGCTTCCTTTATTCTTCCTTGATTTCTATCAAATACGGGTAGTGGAATGCCAATAGTAACACCAGAATAATTAGGTGTATAATTAGCACCCTTATCGTAATCGTAGCCTAGGGTGATGTCTGGTACACTTAAGGAGCGTTGAAGTTTAAAGTTCTGATTTTGATATTGCTGGCTCGCTTCATAAACTTTTAGATCGGGCCTTGCTTTTAAAGCCCTTGCCGTAAGGGTATCTAATTGAAAATGGGTATTGAAAATGGGTATTCGTTGTTCCACTTGCAATGCTGAATCTACCGGGAATTGAAGAAGTGTTTTCAAATGCGAAAGTGCTGTTGCTAATTGGTTTGAATTGTCTAATGCTTCCGCTTTAAGGGCTGTAAACTCTGATTTAATCCGAATGTTCTCTGTTAAAGAAATTGCTCCCACTTGCAATTCTTTTTCAGTAGAAATAAGTAAACGATTAAAACTTTCAAGCACCTGAGTATATAGTGCCTCTTTTTTTTCAAAGGCAGATAACGAATTATAAGTTAATTGTAAATCGTAGAGAAGGCTTCTCAGTACATCTTGAAATTGATACTTGTTTAGCTCAATACTTATTTTCGCAAGTTTAACTGTGTTGGTGTGCTTTCCTGCAATTGAAAACGCCTGACTTATTTGCACTTCAACCTGATTGGCTGTTTGAAAGAAGCTCTTCTCTTGTTTATTATACGCTTCTTGGTAAAAGTTAACGTTTGGGTTTGTCCACACCTTAGCTTGTATTAATCTAGCTTCCGCTTGGCTTACCTCGTAATATGCAGCCATTAAATAAAAATTGTTTTTTAGTAACCTGTCCTTAGCTTGCTGTAGGGTTAAAACAGAATCGGCTACTTCTGCGTGGGTAAATTTTGGCAGTATCAAAATCGTAATAATACACCCTATGTGAATTGCTTTGTTCATACTAAAAATAAATGCTTTTAACCCAATGAAGTATACTTCCTTTTGCACGTTGAATGCAGAGCAATCATTCAGGCTAAATTAATAGCGCACAATTGTTGAGATAAAGATTTCTCTCGTAGAAATGTTGTTGGTTGCGAAAAGGGTGAGCCTCACCGGGTGTGAAATTTCTGCTGAACAGAGATGAGTTTAAATTATTACTCAATAAGTTTTGAGGGCAAAAGTCTGACATGTCCTCCTCACCATCCAAGGCTTCGGATTCAGCAATAACAAATTTTACTTTTGCGGCTTTTACAGTAAACGCAGTCTGGCTTTGATTATTTTCAGATGGAAAGTCACTTAATATTAATAGTAATTGTAATAACGCTTATAGCGGCTCAATTACTAT
>JANXRR010000113.1 GCA_025356795.1 Bacteroidia bacterium | reverse complement strand
AGCACTCACAAAATTTTGAAAATTGGTTTGCCAACTGTCCTGGCCTAAAGGTAGTTGTGCCTTCCAATCCTTATGATGCGAAAGGTTTACTGAAAACTTCCATTCGTGATAATGATCCCGTTATTTTTATGGAATCTGAATTGATGTATGGCGACAAGGGTGAGGTGCCAATTGAAGAGTATTTAATTCCTATTGGATCAGCAGATGTAAAAAGATCAGGCACCGATGTAACGATTGTATCTTTTGGTAAATTGATGAAAGTTGCTTTGAATGCGGCCACTGAATTAGAAAAAGAAGGCATCTCAGCAGAGGTTATCGATCTTCGTTCTGTGCGCCCAATTGATTATGCTACTGTTGTTGAATCAGTAAAAAAGACCAACAGGTTAGTTGTTGTGGAAGAAGCCTGGCCCCTAGCCGCAATCTCATCTGAGATAACATATCACATTCAAAAACATGCGTTCGATTATCTGGATGCACCAATCCATAGAATCAATAGTTTAGATGTTCCGCTTCCGTATGCACCTACTTTAATTGAGGCAATCTTACCCAATGTTGCCAGAACGGTAAAAGCCGTAAAGGCAGTTTTGTATAGAGATTAATCAACAATAGGTATACTTATAATGAAGCCTGTAGAAGAACTCTCCAGGCTTCTTCTATTTTATTTTCACAGAGAAGCTTCTGAGCATACTTATGCACTGATTCTTCTCCAGTAGATAATAGGATCTGGATATCCATTGCGATTTTTCTATCAACTGCCGGAATAGCCACCACGCTCGCCAATCTTCCTAAATCATTTCCAGTAAGTATTCTACTATTGCGAATAGTTGGAGGTAATTGATCGAACCCTATACTTACGGCAGTCGATGGCTTAGCTACGACAAAAATATTTTCAGCAGTAGCACGGCAATAATAATCACCTCCCATTCTTGCTACTGCATCTAACTTATAAGGATCGATAGCACCCGTGTCATTCAATATTTCATCTTGTATATGCATGAGTAAAATTTCACATACAACTAGGTTGCCTGACCCTCCCTGACTGCCCAATGTAATTATCTGATTGATTTTACACTCAAATGAAATTGGCGACTCCTTCACTCGTGGTGGTCTTACTTTGTGTGATGAAATTGGGGTGAGTCCGGTTTTTTCAAATTCATTTACTCCTTTCGCGAATTCAACACTTGATAAGGAAGCTTGCTCAACAATTGGGTAGTTAACAATATTAATTACCGCTTCTGCAACTTCATTCACATTTTCAAGGGTGTGTTTGAGGGTATTATCACGAACCTTCCTAGATGGTGAAAAAATTAAAATGGGAGGATTAATGCTAAATACATTGAAGAAACTAAACGGACTTAGATTAACATGTCCGCTGGCATCGATCGAACTTACTAATGCAATAGGACGAGGAACGATACTTGATTGCAGGTAACTGACAACCTTATTTGCAGCAATATCTTTAGGGTCAATCGTCATGCTTGTGCATCTAAACAGCTGGCCAGATTTTCCCTTTGCATTCACCGAAGCCGATGCGAACTCCATTCTTCTCAGCGTATCCTTTTATATTAATGGTATCGCCATCTTCAAGGAAAGTTCGAACACGTCCATCTTCTAATTTAAATGGTCGTTGGCCATTCCAGGTGGATTCTAATAGAGAACCAAACGAGCCAGGCGAAGGGCCGCTTATAGTACCAGAAGCATACAAATCGCCTACTTGAATATTGCAACCATTTACTGTTTGATGAGCTAATTGTTGACTCATATTCCAATACATATATTTAAAGTTAGAGCGGCATAACGTCAATTTCTCTTCTTGTGAAGTTACCAAAGTAACATCCAATACGATATCAAAATTCTTGTTTCCTACGCACATTAAATAAGGCAATACCGCTGGTGCTTGAATTGGTCCTTCAACTCTATAGGGCTCTAATGCATCGAGGGTAACAATCCAGGGAGAAATAGTGGATCCGAAATTCTTTCCTAAGAAAGGGCCTAACGGAACATATTCCCATTGTTGGATATCGCGCGCAGACCAATCATTAAATAACACCAATCCAAAAATATTTTCCTCTGCTTCTTTAGTGCTTATTGAAGTTCCTAGCCGTGTTTCATTACACGTGATAAAAGCAACTTCCAATTCAAAATCTAGTTTGCGACTGGGAGAAAAAATCGGTAAGTCTGCATCGGCCAATTTAAGTTGACCTTTGGGTCTATGAATGGGAGTTCCTGAAACAACAATAGAAGAAGCTCGCCCGTGATAGCCTACGGGTAAATATTTCCAATTAGGCAACAGTGCATTTTTAGGATCTCGAAATATAGACCCTACGTTAGTAGCATGTTCTTCGCTGCTATAAAAATCGGTATAGTTGGGAATCCTTACCGGAATTTGCATTTGTACTTCCTGTATCGGTATCAATGCCAATTCGCGGGCTGCAACATTTTGTTTGAGTTCATCATTGTCATGACCAAGCAATTCACTAACTCGCTCTCGCACCTCTCTTCCCTTCTTTCTGCCTAGAGCTATAAAATCGTTCAAGTATTTCTGATTGAAGATTCCTGCTGGCAAACCCAGTCCATCAAAGTATCCATTCTCATGAAGATACACCAAGTCTATCACAAAATCGCCAATGGCAACACCGGCAACGGGCGAGAGGTATTTTGTTTTAAAAATCCCAAAAGGTAAATTTTGAATAGGAAAATCTGAACCAACTGGAACCTCTACCCAACTAGTAAGAGAAGGATTATTGGAAAATAGTGTTTCGTTCTTCATACGTGATTTAAAAATAAAACTATTTTTTTTAAAGTCGATCGATGTGAACAGTATATCATCTAACTTATTTTTTCTCTTTGGCTTTTAACTTTGTAAGTTTTTTAAAAGCAAGGTCTAATGTTTCCAACATATTCTTAGATCCTTGTAAATCGTAATAATAGCCATCATGGACAAACGTGATGCACCAAAAAAAACTTTTCTTTTCCTCTCTAAATCTCCATATTCCTAAAAGGTGATCTCCCATTTTAGCGATTTTATCGTCTAATAATTCGGCAGTAAGAATTTTATTTTTTTTCATTGTGTGAGTAATTTTATTTTTGAACGCATGGAATCTTTAAACGCTATTAACATTACTTTGGATGAACGAAGTGTAATGTCGATTTCATGAATTAAATTTGATTAGTAGTGCAAGATGGTTCTAAATAAGTCTAATTAAAACAATAGGCAAGTCTAATAATTATTCTCGATTTTAAATTTAAAATTTGATAGCTTTAGGCTGCTATATTTTTAATAAATCCTTGCCACTTCCAAACAGTTTTTCCCTTCGCATAGAACGTCAGCTAGGTAGTTCTTTTGCTGCATTTGAAAATTCAATGGGGCAATCTTCGCCAATAAGTATACGGTACAACCCACCTAAAAATAGGGGAGAAAAATTAGGAGAACCAATTGCTTGGGCAACAGAAGGAAGATACTTACAGGAGCGTCCGGTGTTTACACTTGATCCCACTTTCCATAGTGGTGCATATTATGTTCAGGAGGCGAGTAGTTTGTTTTTAGAGCAAGCGTTAAAACACTCTGTTGATCTCTCGCAACCGTTGAAAGCGTTGGATTTATGCGCAGCTCCGGGCGGCAAATCAACGCATGTTTTAAGTTTATTGAATTCGGAAAGTTTATTGGTTTCCAATGAAGTGATTCGGCCAAGGGCATCAATTTTATCAGAGAACATTCAGAAGTGGGGGCACAGCAATGTACTCGTTACGAACAACGATCCGGAACATTTCAGAAATCTTCAAGGCTTCTTTGATGTGATTGTAATAGATGCTCCTTGTTCAGGCGAAGGCCTGTTCCGCAAGGATAAAAGCGCAATGAGTGAATGGTCGGAGGCTACTGTTGAATTATGTTCGCAGCGCCAACAACGGATTCTTGCCAATGTGTGGCCTTCATTAAAACAAAATGGAATTCTAATTTATTGCACCTGCACCTACAACGAAAAAGAGAATGAAGACAATCTGGTATGGTTAGAAACGCAACACAACTGTGAATTTGTTTCGCTCCCCATCAAACAGGAATGGGGTGTTGAAGAATCGAGGAAAGGGAAAGCAATCGGTTATCGCTTCTATCCGCATAAAATAAAAGGTGAAGGTTTTTTTCTTTCGGTAATAAGAAAAACGGAAGCAACTAACACTGTACGAATAAAATCAAAACCCTTGTTAACCCTTGCCGCAAAGAAGTTTACAGAACGCTTTGTAGATTGGGTCAAAGATTTTGATGAGAAGGAATTCATTGTGCTCGATGAATTGATTTGCATGGTTCCGAAAAGGTATTTTACAGAACTAGAACTTTTAACGACTCAACTGCGAACTGTTTTAAAGGGAACGGCCGTTGCTACGCCTAAACATGAAAAACTAATACCTGAACATTCCCTTGCACTCTCGATTGAATTGAATAAAGGTATTTTCCCTCAGATAGAACTCACAAAAGAAGAAGCATTGGCTTACCTCCGCAAGGAAAACTTACGGGTTGGTGAAGGGCAGAAGGGATTCTGTTTGATGACCTATCAAGGCTTACCCTTGGGTTGGGTGAATTTGTTGGGCAACAGGCTTAATAATTTATATCCGTCTAATTGGCGTGTAAGGATGGGAGATTCTTAAGTGCCTGTCTAACCAGTTCTTTGGTTTAAAATCTGGGGAAAGTGATAATCCCTTCCTTCGACAACATCTTTATTTTTGCGATTCGTTGATTTTTAGCATGTTCCTATCCACCAAATACAATCCTGCCGAAGTAGAAAATAAATGGTACACCTACTGGATTAGCAATAGCTTTTCTATTCAAAGACACTTCGCACGTCTAGCGTAAAGCCTCTCACCGTTTCGGTTGTTAGCATTCCTTCCGTAAAGAGGTGCACAAGCTGAAATTCATTGTCGGCATTGATATATTGTTCAATAGTATTTTTCTCAGCATCAATTATCCAATATTCTTTTACACCATGGGAAGCATAATCCATAAACTTAATGTTACGATCATTTTTTTCTGTCGAATCTGAAAGTATTTCTACTACTAAATCCGGTGCAGGAAAGTGCATTTGTTCCTTTGTGAATAGACTTGATTTCTCTTTAATGAAGAAGACTATGTCAGGCTCGTAATCATTTCTTGTAAGTGAGATCATTACTTTTTCGACACCTACTTCGCCTAGGTCATATTTTTTCACATGGCTGCTCAATTCCCTTGACACATTCATGGAAACTTTCCAATGCCTCCGCATTACGGGTGAATGATATACAATAGTGCCATTGATAAATTCAGCCTTTAAATTTTCATGTATTAGTGCATAGAATTCATTTCTTTGCTGAACTTCTTCTCTCATTTCCTTCTCCAGCCGGTCAAGAATAATGGCCAACTCAGGTAGTTGCTTTAGTTCAGCTATCTTTTCGGAAACGTGATTCATGATTGCTCCATTTTGAGGCATTAAATATAAAACTTTTTACCTTAACGTAGAAAGCTGCTAAATCTTAGCCCAACAAAATCCTTATTTTTGCGGTTTAGTTAATTTTTTATATGTCCCTATCCACCAAGTACAATCCAACAGAAGTAGAAGATAAGTGGTATGCTTACTGGCTCACCAACGGTTTTTTTCATGCAAAGCCCAATCCTAAAAAGGAACCTTATACGGTTGTTATTCCACCGCCTAACGTA
>JANXRR010000079.1 GCA_025356795.1 Bacteroidia bacterium | reverse complement strand
AGGAGCCTTGGCAATAAACTATGAAGGAGTTGGTACCATTGAGTTTTTAGTTGATAAGCATGGCGATTTCTATTTTATGGAAATGAACACGCGTATTCAAGTAGAACACCCTATTACCGAAGAGGTAACCGATTATGATTTAATTAAAGAACAAATTAAAGTTGCTGCCGGAGTTCCTATTTCTGGCAGAAATTACTTCCCTAATTTGTTTGCCATGGAGTGCCGAATCAATGCTGAAGATCCTGCCAATGGATTCAGACCTTCACCCGGAAAAATTACCAATTTACATTTCCCTGGAGGTCATGGAATACGCATTGATAGCCATGTTTACGCTGGTTATACCATTCCTCCCAATTATGATTCTATGATTGCCAAACTTATTGCCACTGGGCAATCTCGTGAAGAGGTAATTACAAGAATGAAGAGAGCGTTGAGTGAATTCGTAATTGAAGGAATAAAAACCACAATCCCTTTCCATTTAAAATTGATGGACAATACCATATTTAGATCTGGCAAGTTTACGACTAAGTTTCTGGAGACATCTTTCGATTTTTCAGAATTGAAATAAGCCATCAAGTAGTGTCATAAAAAAAGCCAGCGTTTGCTGGCTTTTTTTTATACGTCCATACAATTGATTATTCATTAAACATATTGGTTCAACATTACAGGCATTACAAGCATAAGAATGTCTTCGTCTTTATCCTTTTCGGCAGGCGTAATCAATCCTGCCTTATTGGGAGCTGTCATACCCAACTTAATTTGATCTGTTTGTAAATTTGAAAGCATTTCAATAATGAACTTGGCATTGAAACCGATCTCAATATCCTCGCCTTCATGCTCGCAAGAAAGTCGTTCATTTGCTTCGTTGGAGAAATCTAAATCCTCGGCAGACACTTGCAATTCACTACCTGTAATTTTTAATCGTACTTGGTGCGTAGTTCTATTTGCATAAATAGAAATACGTTTTAACGAACTTAAGAAATCAACTCGGTTGATGGTCATATTGATCGTGCTAGAAGCAGGAATCACGTTTTCATAATCAGGATAGCGTTCATCAATTAAGCGGCATATCATGCGGATATTTCCAAACTTAAAAAAGGCATTAGACAAATTGAAATCGATGCTCACATCTGTGTTGTCTGATGGAAGTGTCGCTTTTAAAATATTCAGTGCCTTCCTTGGAATAATGATGGTATTGTTTGTTTCAGATTTTACGTCTGACCTTCTGTATCGCACCAAACGGTGTCCGTCAGTTGCAACGAAAGTCGTATTTTTCTCACCAAGATTTACATATACACCCGTCATAGCTGGGCGAAGTTCATCACTGCTGGTGGCAAAAATACTATTATTGATGGCCTTCGCGAGAACATCAGACGAAACCGAAGCTGAAAAATCATTAGAAACACTTGGTACTTTCGGGAAATCTGTTGCGTTTTCTCCCGATAATTTATACCGACCATTATCTGAGCTAATTTCAACACTGTAGCTTGCTTGATCAATTGAAAAAGTAACTGGTTGGTCTGGTAAATTTTTTAGCGTGTCCAACAAAATACGAGCTGGCACGGCAATGCTTCCTTTTTCTTTCGATTCGATCACGATTTCAGTAATCATTGAGGTCTGAAGATCAGAAGCCGTTACCGTTAAATTATTTTTATCAATCTCGAAAAGGAAATTTTCAAGAATAGGCACTACTGGGTTGGTAGTGATAACTCCATTGATGTTGGTAAGTTGCTTTAATAAATAGCTCGAATTAACAATAAACTTCATTGGGAATCAGTGGTTTGTAGTGAAAGTGGGTAAAGTTAATAGTCAAGCATCAATAGTCAATAGACGATGGGAAGAAATTAGTTTTGTTTCTTGAAAAAGTCTTTCGATTTAGCAATCCTAAAAATTTTAGTTTTTTCAAACAACATGGGTATGCTATCATTAAGCATTCCGGCTATTTGATTCTTACCTTTTTTCCTTTGCAGCACATTTAAAGAAAATTTCCTTCCGGCAATATCAGTTACATTAACATGAAAACTTATTTCTTGATTAAAAAGACTATCGATAGACTCATTTTTTCCTTTTGTAATAAGTTGATCGCCTGCCAACGTGTAAAGGTCATCGACAAAATTACTTAGTCGGGTAGTGTCCGCAATGGCCACATCTTGAATGCTCAAAAGATTTTGCAGTAAATCGATTTTAAAATCGCGCCTCGAATCTTGTGGGTAAGTGATGTTAATATTTTTCAGGTTTCTCCAATTGAAATTGAATACTCGTTTATCGCGCCATCCATTTTCGTCTAACTCAAATACTTGTGAAGCATCTACTCGATAACCAGGAATTGTTACCAAATAGGGGAGATCGTTGCCTTGTTGAAAATAGGTTTGTGTTCGGTCTGCATTTGCACCAGCGTAAAATGATTTAATCAACTCGTTGCCTTCATACAAACTCACATGCGTGCCATTTTTCTTCAAGAAAATCGAAATGGAATCTTTAACTTTTTCATTGGATGGCCGTTTAGGAACTACTTGAAGCAAAGTAGCAAACAACACTTTCACCAACTGCCGATCAGCAACATATTTAGTGTTGACTTTCCACGCAGTACCATCGTAACTAATTTTTACTTTTCCACGAAAAGATTCCATCACAACGCGATCAATTTTTGTTTGATCTGCCGCAGCAAACATTTTCTTATCCAATGACAATTGACCATCGCTGCGAGTAAAGATATACGCCAACAGCGTTATAGCCGAAAGGGCTATCAATAAAAGTAAGAGACGCTTGTTTTTAATGGTTTGCATTTTACTGAAAGATGAATCTTGTTTAATTAATTGCCTTTAATTCATTTTCAATTTGCACCAAATATATTTTATCCATCGGGCTTGTGTAAGCATCAAACCGTTTATATCCTTTCAAATAATAATTTTTTGCTTTCTCCATGTTGATGGTGAACGCGTTCTTCAATCCTTTCTTTTTATAAATGAGTGCTAAATAATAGTAAGGCTCAGCTAGGTAATCATTGTAAGCAATTGATTTCTTTAAGTATTCAATCGCTCCTTCAGTATCGTCTACTTCCATTTTTAAAACGCCCAACTGAAAGTAATCGTAGGTCATGGGGCTGTACCCTTTTTCAGCTAACTGCTTTTCTATTATTTCAATGGCTTTATTTTTTTCGCCAAGGGCTTTGTAGCACAATGCTTTGGCTACGTTTAAATGATAATCACCATTTTGACAATAGCCAATATCAAAACGTGTGATCGAATCAAGTTTTTCAATATCATTGATAGCTCCGCGATAATCCCTAAGAAATTGAAACCGGCACCAACCCCGATATCCTAAGTGACCCAACGGATTCAATTCGACTGCCTTATCTATTAACTTTTTCCAAGTAATCAGATCACCACGCTTTAGAAAGGGAACTGATTTCTCGAAATACGCATAGTCAAGGGTAAGGCAAAGCTCGATGGCTT
>JANXRR010000640.1 GCA_025356795.1 Bacteroidia bacterium | reverse complement strand
ATAGCATGGCCAATTAAATCAGGACAAGAATAAGAAATGGCTAAGAAATCTGTAATATCATCTTTGCCCAAGGCTTCACCATCAACGGAAGCCTTTGCTACCTCAGTTAATAAATCATCCCCGAAAGGGGTGGAAGGAAGTAAATCAAAATTATTGTTAACTAGGCGAAGATCTTTTAAGTTATAAGGAAACACTGGTTTTTCTTTTCCTTTTAGTTTGCCTTCATACGGTGAATCATCAGGGCCGCTTTCGGTATATTGATTGATAGGGAAGGATGTTCTCCATTCACGCATTAAATAATGATCAGCAAGATTTAGCCCATTGAAAGTGCTCATCCATTCAGGCAATGCTACACGGTAATAATTGCTGGTAATAAACTTGCCACTTTTTCCATCATACCAATATGCACCATCGGGAGTATGGCCACCTGGCAGCACAGCTCCTCTGTCTTTAATTGAAATGCTGATTACTTTTCCTTTCTGTTGTGTAAATAATTTTAACTCATCTGTAATGGTAGTTGATAATAGCCTAGTGGGAGCCACATCACCATTACCTTCATCATTGCCCACGGGTTTATATCTTCCATCTTCCACACAGTTTACATTTTTTTTCGTTTGCTTCTCAAACCAATCGTTGCCAATAATGCCATGGACAGCCGGAGTTGAACCTGTATAAATAGAGGCATGGCCTGGTCCGGTATAAGTTGGAACATAATTGTAGTGTGCATTTTTTAACATAAAGCCATCATTCATCAAACGCTTGAATCCGCCTTCTCCAAATTTGGGTGCAAAACGATACAGATATTCTTGTCGCATTTGATCGACCACAATGCCCACTATTAATTTTGGCCTTTCGCGCTGAACAGTTTGGCTCATGCCCTGAAGTGCACCTATTAGTAATGCCGTGATGGAGATTATGCGGGTCATGGTTATTTGTATTTGAGCTTCAATTTATAAAAATTAAATTAAGCCTTGCATTATTATTGTATGAACTAACAATCAATTGTCTTCACAATAAATTCTTTCGTATTCGTTGGTTTCATACGCTTGCTTTCTTATTAGTTTTCCGTCTGCGTTATAATAAATCACCACATGAATATCGGCTTCTTCAATGAATTTTTCTGTGAAATAGATTGGACTTTCCGGAGTACCTAAATTTAAAATATCATTGAAAGATGAAGGTATAACAGTGCCTCGCCTATTGCTAATTACGCCATAAAAATTATGCTGGTGAACGATCGCTATTTTTTCTTTCTCTGTATTGCTGACAAATCTAAAGTCTTTGATGTTACCGTCAACAATTTCCTTTTCATTAATATCATATAACATCCATTGAGTATCTTTTTTTATTAATGCCAATGAATCGTTCCAATAGTTTACTTCTTCAAATTCAAATTTACTTTTTTCTTTCAACTCCCAAGATACAAAGCCATAGAATCCGTTTTTGAATGCGACTAATTTTTCGGTTGAATAGGGGAGTATGTTTCTTTCGTAAATGGGTTTAATTAATATTCTGTTTTTTAAATCGTACAATCCGAACTTTTTATCTTTGAGAAGCGACACGAATTTTTTGTCAGTCAAAATAATAGCTGAGTACTCGCTCGGCAAAAGTGTTTTGCCTTTTTCAGTGACCAATCCTTTTTTACCTTCATCATCGATCAAGAAAATATTCTCACCTATGTATTCAATAGTGTTAGCTTTTAAAGTGAATAGTTTTTTACCTGAAGTAATTTCTATAACTGTTTTCTTTTTGGTATCCGATGCATAAAAATGTTTCACGCTATCAACCGACTTAATAAATTTTATTTCAGAGGCTGCATCTAGTGTAAGTGAATGGGTCAAATTGAAATGCACTATCAATGAATCTTCTTTCTTAGTGAAGGCAATTTTATTTTGAAACCAAATACTATCAACATCAGAGTCAACCATTTTTTTATTTTTGCCATCAAACAAAGTCAGATTGTTTTTCTCTCTAAGCTTAATCCAATCTTGGTAAAACTGAACGCTCACAAAATCTTTCGCATCAATCTCTTTATTAATTCCTGTTAGTTTGAAGTTTTTATTTTTCTCTTGAAGGAATCCATTCGGTGTTTGCGAGATGACTTGTCTATCGAGCGGCACAATGAAATCAAGC
>JANXRR010000632.1 GCA_025356795.1 Bacteroidia bacterium | reverse complement strand
GATCAGTTTACCCTTAAACTGGCACTGAACATGAAAAGAAGGGAATGGTGTAAAGGCCTTTGGAATCAATCAAACTCAGTTGTTTTTCCCTTTCAATTCTCTAATGCGTAATCTGGGTTAAAATAACTAATGTTGAGTATTTCAATGATTATACGGCTGTCACATTTCAGTTTACAGGTAAGTTATACTCACCCTTCAGGCGGTGATAGTCTTTATTTTGGTGATGCTTTGGTGGAGATGCGCATAAGGATTGATCCATGAATTGATTTGGGATGGTTTCCTGCAAAAAAATAATAGGTGTGATTTTTTATATCTTTAATAGAGTTGAATAATAATGGTCAAAAGATTAAAGCCACTACATACGTTCTTACTCTCCTTTCTGATAACTTCTTGTCTGAGAGAAGAAACCATTATAACTACAGATTTTGATTATGTAAAATTAACCGAAACCAAAATCCCTTTATCGCCCTTCTATTGTAAAGGGGTGATACGGGGTATGCCGTTTAGCTATTCAACCAATGATAACCTCTACGCAAGCACTTATTTCTCAAGGGCATCAGATGGTTATTCAAACAAGCCGGGCCTTTCTTTTAGTATAGGGAATTTTCTCAATTTTTCTCTTCCAATTCTTATTGTCTTTGAATCCAGAAGTATTTCATTGACCGATTTTTTACAAAACAAATTAAAGATCAATGCAGAATTCTCAATAGGTTCTTATTTCAGAAATAAAAACAATCCCGATTTTGACATATTTGTAAATACCCAATACAGTAATCAATATATTGGAAGCACGCGCGATTTTACCTGCTGCGAGGGCGAAGATAAAAGTGTATTAAAAATATTGAACGTAGAATATTTTGCCAACTATACGGCAATTACAGTTCAATTTTCTGGTAAATTGTATTCTGCATATACTGGAGGCGATATTCTTTATTTTGGTGATGCCGATATTGAAATGCGTATACGAATCGACAAATAATAGCAATGTTAAAATCTTTTATACTGAGCCTTTTATGCTTTGTAAACATACCTTCAGTGGCACAGCTCTATGGTGAGGCTGGGGTAAGCATACCTGATTCGAAACTTGAGAACATTGCGGGCACAGGTGTAACCATAGGATTAAATTATGAACGCAAGCTTGGTGTTAAGTTTAAAGCTAGGCTGAGCACGGCATTTGTTTATTTTGGCAGCAAACATTATCCACCGCTTGGAGTGCCTGTAGGCCAGCCTGTGAGTTTAGATTATAGAACATCGATGTTGCCCGTTCAAGTTGGGATTAAATTTTTTCCTTTCTCAAAATTCTTGGGCGGCAAACTTTTCATTGGCGGTAGGCTTGGTGTTCAAGCTGTTTTTTTTGAATCAGACAATATTGGTTACCTAGAATCTGTTTTTTATAAATCACAGGAACTAGATTTCAGCTATGTGCCAAGCGTTGGGTTTGATTTAAAGGGTGCTTGTTTTGAGTATGAGCAGCAATTTATCGCTTCCCGTGGCAATCAATTGCTTAAGTCCGTAACCTATTCAAATATTAAATTGTCTGTTAAAATATTGCAAGGAAGAGTTAAATGAAAACTGATAATGCTTTCATTTCTCTTTAAATAAACCCCTGATTTCTCCTAATTTGCACATCGGTAACTGTCCCCCTTGGCAAACTTCTTCGATACCTCCATTGAGTTTTTAAAAGGCGTTGGCCCGCAGCGAGCAGCACTTATTCAAAAAGAGTTGGGCTTGTTTACGTTTGGCGATTTTATTCAGCATTATCCATTTCGACATGAGGACCGCACTCAGTTTTTTAAGGTGGCGGAAATAAATGAAACGATGCCCTATGTTCAAATGAAGGGTAGGATCAGTCACCGCGAAGTTATTGGTGAAGGATTTAAGAAAAGACTGACGGCAAAATTTGCAGATGAAACAGGCGAGCTTGAGTTGGTTTGGTTTCAGGGCATTCAGTGGGTGCTTGATAAAATAAAGCCGGGTGTTGAATATATTGCTTTCGGTAAACCCAATCGCTACGGAAATAAATTATCGATAGCTCACCCCGAAATAGAATTGCTCAGTACAAAAAGTGAAAAAGGCGGATTTCTTCACCCTGTTTATTCTATCACCGAAAAACTTAGGCCCCGACATATTGATAGTAAGTTCATTAGCAAATGCCAACAAGAAATTTTGCGTGGAGCGCAAACTCATATACGCGAAACACTTCCTGCTTCTATCGTATCAGAACAAAAACTGATAACAAAGAAAGAAGCCCTTCTGCACATTCATTTTCCACAAAACCAAGAATGGTTAATCGCGGCACAAACCCGATTAAAGTTTGAAGAGCTTTTCTACATTCAACTGCGGCTCATTAAAATGAAGCTGGTGAGGCAGGAGAAGTTCAGAGGCCAGATTTTCAACGACACCTCCATTCTCACCCAATTTTATAATGAGCATTTGCCCTTTCCGTTAACAGAGGCGCAGAAAAGAGTGATACGCGAAATATATCTCGATTTGAAGTCGGGCAAACAAATGAACCGCTTGCTGCAAGGCGATGTAGGCAGTGGCAAAACCATTGTGGGTTTTATCTGCATGTTAATTTGTGTGGGCAGTCGAACACAAGCTGCACTGATGGCACCAACGGAAATACTAGCTCAACAGCATTATGCTAATTTAAAAAAGTATGCAGATAAAATGAACCTCTCCATTGCCTTACTTACGGGTTCAACAAAGAAAGCACAACGAAAAATTTTACATGAAGCACTACAAAATGGCGAGTTAAAAATATTAGTAGGCACACATGCTTTGCTGGAAGAGGAAGTAAAATTTCACAAACTTGGTCTTGCTGTTATTGATGAGCAACATCGCTTTGGTGTGGCACAACGATCAAAGCTTTGGCAAAAGAATGCCGATGTATATCCACATGTGCTTGTGATGACTGCTACGCCCATACCGCGCACGTTAGCAATGACTCTTTATGGGGATTTAGAAATATCTGTAATTGATGAATTGCCCAAAGGAAGAAAGCCCATTATCACAACGCATCGATATGATTCACATCGGTTAATGATTAATGGTTTTATAAAAAAGCAAGTGGAAGAAGGTCGACAAATTTATATTGTCTACCCATTGATTGAAGAATCCGAAAAGCTTGATCTTAAACATTTAATGGATGGCTACGAAAGTATTAGTCGCGCATTTCCTGACGTTCCCATCAGCATTGTGCATGGTAAAATGAAACCACAAGCTAAGGATTATGAGATGGCTCGCTTTGTAAAAGGCGAAACAAAAATAATGGTGGCAACTACCGTCATTGAAGTGGGTGTAGACGTGCCGAACGCTTCGGTGATGATTATAGAAAGTGCCGAACGTTTTGGGCTTTCTCAGCTGCATCAGTTGCGCGGCCGAGTGGGAAGAGGCGCGGATCAATCCTATTGCATTTTGATAACCGATTTTAAGTTAGGTGCCGAATCGAAAGAGCGGATGCAAACTATGGTGCGCACCAACAATGGTTTTGAAATTGCTGAAACTGATTTGAAACTTCGTGGGCCGGGCGACCTGATGGGCACTCAACAAAGTGGAGCCTTGGATTTATTAATTGCAGACCTTGGAAAAGACGGGCATCTGCTTCAGCAAGCAAGAGACATTGCCATTTCAATTTTGAATAGCGACCCTGAACTTAGTAAACCTGAAAACCGGATGATAAAAGCACAGGTTGAATCTGTAAAGAAGGCTGCGGTTAATTGGAGCAGGATTAGTTAATTTTTTTAATCAGCTACAATCAATCCACCCAATAATCCGCTCAATTTTAGATTAACTTTAGCCCTCAATTCCCACTTCATGAAACTATTAAAGTTGCTTCTCTTTATTCCCCTTATTGCTCACCTACAAGCAAATGCGCAATCTGGAAATTATTTTCTCACGAACCTCACCCCATCTACTGATAACATTGATCATGTCAGTTTTGGAATCGCTCAAAGCGAAAAAGGACTTCTATATTTTGCCACTAAAAATGGGGTAATAGAATTTGATGGTAAAAATTGGAATTTGATTCAAACACCAGGAGCAATTTTTACTGTCTTCACTTCCGGTAATGATGTTTTAATGGGTGGCGTGAAAGGATTTGGTAAGTTGGGTTGGGATAAAGACAATCGTCACACCTTTCAAAATCTTTCCGAGGACCCACAAGCAACAAATATCTTTTCAGCTCTTTCATCTAAGGGCAAAGCCTACTTCATAAATGATAATAATCTTTTTATAGTCTCGCTTTCAACCTATAAAACGGAGGCAGTAATTAAGCCACAAAACAATCACCTGACATTTACAGGCTTGTTTCAAATCATGGGAAACATATATGTGAATACCGAGGCAGGGCTTTTAAAGGTTGATAATGGAAAGCTAACAACAGCTCCACTTGCTTTGCCCAAAAACGAGCAAATCCAAATTGTGAGTACACTTAAGCAATCAGAAAAAACATTGTTGATTAGTGAGAGCGGAAAATTCTATCTTTTAAATGCGAATAATAAAGTAAACGAGTTAGCCATTGCTGATGCAACTTATCTGCTCAACAATGTTGTATTAAACGCAACATGGGTAACAGAAAATCTAATTGCTGTAGGCACCCTTCGCGGGGGGGTTTTCTTCTTTAATCCTACCACTGGTGCTACCGAAGAAATCACAAATTATTATACGGGGTTGCCCGATAACGAAGTGTATGCCATTCATTGTGATCCTGATCTTGGTGTGTGGGTAGCTCATGACTATGGCTTTTCACGCATTGCCCCATACTTACCTTTTCGATCGTATAATTTTTATCCGGGGTTAGTTGGTAATTTACTGTGCACACGCTCCATTAATGGGCAAGTGTATGTTGGCACTACGTTAGGTTTGTTTAGGCTAATGAAAGAAGAGGTGTATGAAGATCAAGTGTATTATCATGCAAAACAAAATCAATTGAGTAGCAAGCCGCAAGAAGTAAAACAATACGAAGAGCCACAAAAGAAGAGCGGCCTGTTTTCATTCCTCAAAAGGAAAAAAGCTAAAGAAGAAAAGCCAGAAGTTTCTCAAAACATAAAACCCCCAGCACCTATAGCAAATACACCAACACTCGAAAAAAAAATCAGACGTGTACTAAAAAATTTACAATACTCTTTTAAGAGAGTAAATGGCGTAGACGGCAAAATAAATCAATTAATGGAAGTGAATGGTAAACTTTTGGCTTCTGGCTTGGCAGGGGTTTATGAAATAGAAGGACTCAATTCAAAAACAATTCTTCGCGATCCGGTTTTATCGGTTTCCCTCTCTCCATCAGTGGGTCAGCTCATTGCGGGTACAGCAGATGAGAACATTAAAACTTTTTCAACATCTGCCAAAGGTTGGAAAGAAACTCATTTGCTTGATACCATACACGATTACGTGAGCTATATTTTTGAAGATAAATTTCAAAATGTATGGCTATGCAGTCGCGCAGCAGCTTACAAAATTGAAACGGTTGATAAAGTTATTACAACTATTTCACAAGTGCCCATCAACAATCCATCGCTCGATGAAACCGTTGGTTTGGCCTACGGCAATGAGGTTTACATTGCTGCATCTGGTGTGTTCAATAAGTATGATGAACTAAAGAATACCCTTACTCGCTATGATTCCCTTCCTGGGTTAAAAAAATATTTTGCTTCGGCAGGATACTTTTGGTTTTATGATGGCCACCGATGGCGAACCATAGACCCGCTTATGGAAAAATCACTCAAGCTCCAATGGCTGGGCTTGTTCAGCAACGTTCAATTTATTGCACCCATTGGAGGGGAAGAAGGGTTATGGATCATAACTTCTGACAATGAACTTTATAAGTTTTCTGTCAGCAATTCTGTGAAGGAAACAAAAGGCTATCCTTTATTTTTGCGCGAAATAAGAGGTGAACAAAAGAAGATTGAGCCAACCAAAACCTTAAAGATAAGCCAGTTAGAAAACACAGTAGAGTTTGAATTTATTCAGCCAGATTATGTAGGCATGAAGGCCGTAGAGTATCGATACTTGGTCGAAGGGTTAAGTAAAAACTGGTCGTCATGGGCAAGCTCAAACTACGTAGTGAATTTTTCCTATTTGCCTGTGGGCGATTATAAAGTACAAGTGCAGACACGCGATTTAATGGGGAAAGTATCTAACATAGAAGAAATAAAATTGGAGATAGAACCTCCATATTGGAAGCAAACTTGGTTTTATGCTTTAGAGGTTGTTTTCTTTGGTTCGCTGGTGTTTTTGTCTATTCAATTGAGCAAAGCCAACTCAAAATATAAGTTGCTCAGCAGATTGCTTTCAATGCTTACCATCATTATGCTTATCCAACTTGTTGATAATATTGTAGCCTCCCAAATAGCCATCAGCAATGGCCCCGTAGTTGATTTCTTTATTCAAATTTGTATTGCTATGCTTATGCTTCCTTTAGAGGGCTTTTTAACGAAAGTAATTACCAAGAATTCCCCACAAACAAATTGATACTAGTTTAAAATTTTTGATTTATCTTCACTTCATCTAAAACCAATTCTTATGCTGCTCAACCTCGAATCCGTTCCTCATTTTTACAAAAATTATGTGAAACAAATTGAAGAAACGGATTTGATCCAAGCATTGCGCATATCAGGCCATCGAATGTTAGAACTTGTCCACTTTATCAAAGAAGAAAAAGCCGATTATCGTTATGCAGATGGTAAATGGAGCATTCGTGAATTGCTATGCCATGTAATAGACGCTGAACGAATTTTTGCTTACCGAGCTTTGACCTTCG
This sequence comes from Bacteroidia bacterium, assembly GCA_025356795.1. Classification (GTDB taxonomy): domain Bacteria; phylum Bacteroidota; class Bacteroidia; order Cytophagales; family Cyclobacteriaceae; genus ELB16-189. Next base: position 853 of record JANXRR010000632.1, on the reverse strand, counting down.
CGCGAAATGACAAAACTAACTTGCCCGGTTTTGAAGAAAATGAATATGCAGCACAGGCAAACGCATCTGGGAGAAGTTTAAAAAAAATTGCGGATGAAATGGCTCATTTAAGGGTTTCAACCATTGATATGTTTGAAGGCTTTACTCCCGATATGCTTGCTCGCAAAGGCTCTGCAAATAAGAATGAAATTTCTGTCGTTTCGTTTGGCTTTATTATTGCCGGCCACGAAACGCACCATCGCAAAATATTGATGGAGCGGTACCTTAGCGCAAAGTAGATGTGGCCGAAGCTTTTTTATGCAGTAGTATTTTTCGCACTCATTTCGTGTTCCACACGTGTTTATATAAATAAGGAACTTTCTTCAGCAGAGAAGAAATTTCATGATCACATTGGGTTTCGGCTCTATGATCTGAAAGAAAAAAAAGTGCTTGCTGATTTTAATGCTGAAAAATATTTTACTCCCGCATCTAATACTAAAATTTTTACCTTCTATACATCGCTCCAGTTGTTGAGCGACTCAGTGCCTTCCATCAAGTACATAATCAAAAATGACTCTTTAATTTTTTGGGGATTGGGCGACCCATCATTTCTCTATAAAAACGTGTTTGATAACAGGCGAGTGTACGATCTTTTAAGTAAAGCCAAGCAGAAATTATTTTTCTCGAATTCAAATTTTAACACTGAACAGTTTGGGCCTGGCTGGGCGTGGGATGATTATAATAATGACTACTCACCTGAGCGATCAGCTTTTCCGATGTATGGAAATCTTATCAATGTTATTAAGAAACCAACAAATCTGATAGTAACCCAACCCTTGCTTTTTATGAATCACTTTTCAGTGATGGATTCTAC
>JANXRR010000617.1 GCA_025356795.1 Bacteroidia bacterium | reverse complement strand
CTTGAGCTTGAGCTTGAGCTTGAGAAGACTTCAGTATTTTTGAAAAATGAGACGGAGTCTCTTCTGGAACTTCATCATCAAGCAATGAAAGTGATTTGATCATGTTGATATTGCTATCAGTAATACCAATTAAAATAGATTCTCCGGCAACACGAACAATTGCTAAACTTTTCTTGGGACCTAAATAATGTTGCTGCAAAATCTTAATATGAGTTTGGCTTTTCATTCCTTTCGGAGTTGCATATTTTCTAAGAACAAAGAGTTTGCGTTCAAACTCTTCAGGGTCGGTAATCATATCTGGCCGCTTGATAAACACTTGCTCCATTACTGGCTCAGACCTCAAAGCCGATTCACCTATGTCGGAAGTGCCCGTTGGCAACACGCGATAACCCAATAAGGTCATCTTCATGTTTTTGATCTTGCGGTTAAGCGCAGTGCGACATTCTTCTCTTACCTTCGCATCGCACGGAAAAAATACTAACCCCACCCCATAATGCGAATAAGCAGGAAGCTTGAAGCCCAGCCTTCTGCATTCATCTGTAAAAAACTCGTGAGGCACCTGAATAAGTATGCCAGCACCATCTCCCGTATTGGGTTCGCAACCACATGCACCACGGTGGTTCATGCGCTCAAGCATGGTAATGGCATCGGTAACAACCTGATGCGATTTGTTTCCTTTTATGTTGGCAATAAACCCAACACCGCACGAATCATGCTCAAACTCTTGGCGATACAAACCTTGTGTAATTTCTTTCTTCACAGCTTTTCTTACTTTTTAATCTGATAAATTTAACAAATCAAAAATTTGATTTTGTGAAATCAATGAAAAATAGAATAAAATATTTTTAAAAAAAACTAACAACTAGTAGCTAAAACGATTGTATTACTTGCAATCGAAAGAATTAATTTGCGCGTCAATTTTCAAAATCAACGAGACATGATCCATCAATACATTCAAACTAACCAAGATCGATTTTTAGCGGAACTTTTTGAACTGCTCCGTATCCCATCTGTAAGTGCTGATAGCAGACATAAAGCAGATGTAAGAAAAGCTGCTGATTATATTGTTCAAAAACTTAAAGAAGCAGGAGCGGAGAAAGTTCAGCTTTGCGAAACAAAAGGCCATCCGATTGTATATGCCGAAAAAATGGTAGACGCAACGCTACCAACCGTGCTTGTGTATGGACATTATGATGTACAACCACCCGATCCGCTAGAGCTTTGGAATACACCTCCATTCGAACCAACGGTGCGTGATGGAAAAATTTATGCACGCGGTGCCTGCGATGACAAAGGCCAGGTGTACATGCATATTAAAGCATTTGAAATTTTGATGAAGCACAAGTTGATATCCTGCAACATCAAATTTATGATTGAGGGTGAAGAAGAAGTCGGCTCTGATAATCTTGGAACATTTGTAAAAGAAAATAATGAGAAGCTTAAGGCTGATGTGGTATTAATTTCTGATACATCAATCATTTCATTGGATCAACCTTCTATTACTGCGGGCCTTCGGGGATTGAGTTATATGGAAGTAGAAGTTACAGGCCCTAACCGCGATTTACACTCTGGGGTTTATGGAGGAGCTGTTGCTAACCCTATCAATGTATTAAGCAAAATGATTGCTTCTCTTCATGACGAAAATGGCAAAGTAACCATTCCGGGTTTTTATGATAAGGTAGCTGAGTTGTCGGCTGCAGATCGTGCTGCTATTAATCAAGCGCCATTTGATTTAAATGAATACAAAAAGGAATTGGGTATTGATGAAATAAGAGGGGAAGCAGGTTACAGCACCCTTGAGCGTACAGGCATTCGCCCAACGTTAGATGTAAATGGAATTTGGGGCGGCTACACAGGTGAAGGAGCAAAGACAGTATTACCTTCCAAGGCATCGGCAAAAATCTCCATGCGTTTAGTGCCTGATCAACACCCCGATGAAATCACCAAATTATTTACAAATCATTTTATTTCAATCGCACCGAAATCAGTGAAAGTAAAAGTTACAGCCCATCATGGTGGCGAGCCTGCAGTAACACCAACGGATTCAAAAGCATTTAAAGCAGCAGCAAAAGCATTTGAAGAGGTGTGGGGCAAAATCCCTATACCTACCCGTGATGGCGGGAGCATTCCTATTGTTGCTTTATTCAAAAAGGAATTAGGTCTTGATACAGTATTAATGGGCTTTGGTTTAGATACCGATGCTTTGCATTCGCCCAATGAACATTATGGAATAAAGAATTTCCTAATTGGAATTGAAACGATAGTTGCTTTTTATAAGCATTATTCCGCATAGTAGTTTTGTCGTTCCTATTGCAACCCTCCATAATGCACTAAACTTATTAAAGCATAGATTCGTTAGCTTTGTCAAGCAACTATTCCATATGATTAAAACTATTTTCATCACGGCTTATTTTCTTCTTCTAAACAGCTTCGCATCAACAGGGCAAGTGCTCCACCCTGCTAAGTGGACAAGCTCCGTGTCTTCAGAAAACCTTAAAGTTGGTGATGAGATTGAGCTCACCTTCAAAATAGAAATTGATAAAAACTGGTATTTGTATTCTAGCGACTTTGACGCATCCTGTGGGCCAACAGTCACCACTTTTACTTTTAAGGCAGATAAAAGTTATTCTTTGATTGGAGGTATTGTTGCCATCAATCCGATCGCTAAGCATGATGAAGTATTTGGATGCGATGTAAAGATTTTCAAAAAACACGGTGAGTTCAGACAGAAGATAAAAATACTTTCAACCAACGTTAAAATAGCAGGCGAATACGAATATCAGGTGTGCACAGAGGTAGACGGAAGGTGCATTCCATTCAATGAAGATTTCGCTTTCGCGGATTTGAAAGTGAGCGGTGCACCAATCTCATTACCATCAAAGCAAGAACCTGCTGCTATTACACCTAGTGAGATTGTGCCCATCCCCACAATCGATGAAAAGAAAATAAACACCACTGAAATAAAAGGCCCTATTCTTGATGAAGCTTTTGTAAAAAACGAACGCAAGCAGGAATCATTCTTTGGCTTTTTTATACTTGCTTTTCTGGCTGGCTTGGCAGCACTTCTTACCCCTTGTGTTTTTCCAATGATACCCATGACAGTGAGTTTTTTTACCACTGGCAAATCAAAATCACTGGCTCTATTCTATGGATTTTCAATAGTTCTAATTTATACACTGATTGGCGCATTGCTTGCTCCATTAATGGGGCCGGAAACAGCCAATCATTTATCAACAGAATGGATTCCCAACTTAATTTTCTTTACCGTTTTTGTGATTTTTGGCCTCTCATTTTTAGGCTTGTTTGAGATAACACTTCCCGGAACATTTATTAACAAGGTAGATCAACAAGCAGAGAAAGGTGGCTTTGTTGGAGTATTCTTCATGGCATTCACTCTTGTATTAGTGTCGTTTTCATGCACGGGTCCATTAGTGGGAAGCATTTTGGTTTCTTCGGCTGGCGGAGAATTTTTAAAACCAATTGTGGGCATGTTTGGATTCTCTTTGGCATTCGCCATTCCATTCACATTATTCGCCATCTTTCCTGGTATGATGAAGTCATTGCCCAAATCAGGTGGATGGCTCAATTCTGTAAAGGTTGTATTGGGATTTTTAGAATTGGCCTTAGCATTTAAATTCTTGAGCATTGCCGATCAAGCATTTCATTGGCATATACTTGACCGTGAAATTAACATTGCTATTTGGATTGTTATCGGCTCGTTGATTGGAATCTATTTGCTGAAAGCCCTTCGCCTTCCAGGTGACACAGGCAAAGATGCAGAAGACAAGCGAGTGGGCGTTCCGCGCTTAATGCTGGCAATCATTACGTTTACATTTGTTGTCTATCTCATTCCAGGTATGTGGGGGGCGCCTTTAAAAGCATTGGCTGGTTATCTGCCACCGCTATCCACTCATGATTTTGATTTAATTGCATTGAATAGAAACGACAAGCCCAACGAAATTTGTGAGACATCTAAATATGCCGACTTTTTGCATTTGCCTCACGGTCTCAATGGATATTTTGATTACCAACAAGCACTTGCTTGCGCTCGTCAGCAACACAAACCGTTATTCATTGATTTTACAGGCCATGGGTGCACCAATTGCCGCGAAATGGAAGCAGTAGTATGGAGCAACCCGCAAGTGTTGCAAAGACTTAAAAATGACTTCATAGTGGTGGCTTTGTATGTTGATGATAAAAC
>JANXRR010000609.1 GCA_025356795.1 Bacteroidia bacterium | reverse complement strand
ACCACAATTTTTTAAAAGACCCGCCTTTCTCTCACCTCGATATGATAAGCTGTCGTAATGTGATGATTTACCTCAACCAGGTGGCCCAGGAGCGCACAACGGAAACATTTCATTTCGCACTCAAACCCGGAGCATTTTTGTTCCTCGGCACTGCTGAATCGGTTGACAGTTCCTCCGATTTGTATGCAAGCTATAACCGCGAAAATCATATCTACCAAAGCAGGCAGGCATCCATGCGTGCTTATCCTATTCCGGAGTCAGTACCAAATTTCCGTATTGACAAACCTATGAATTCTCAATCGCAAGAGCAGGAGAATAAAATACTGGAGCGTATTTCGTATGGCGATTTGCATCAGCAGTTGTTGGAGCAATATGCCTCGCCTTCGGTAGTAATAAATCAAGAGTATGAAGTTGTACATCTCTCTGAACGTGCCGGTGTTTATTTTCAGATTTCGGGAGGTGAGCCATCGAAAAATTTATTAAAACTTATAAAGCCAGAGTTACGGCTGGAGCTTCGCTCTGCACTTTACCAGGCAGTGCAGCGCAAAGTGCCAATGGAAGTGCGTGGCATTAAAGTAAACATCAATAATGAACCTCAACTGATTAATATTCATGTACGCCCTGTATTGCGGGCAGATGATACGGCAAGAGGTTTTATATTGGTATTGTTTGAAGCTTCTGTTGACTCCGGTGATAAAGCAGAACAGAAAACCCACATCGCCTCCGATGAGCCGATTGCAATGCATTTGGAAGAAGAACTGATGAGGGTAAAAACACAGTTGCGCGCCTCCAATGAACAGCATGAGTATCAACAGGAAGAATTAAAAGCATCTAATGAAGAGCTACAGGCATTAAACGAAGAGTTGCGCTCGGCAGCAGAAGAACTGGAAACAAGCAAGGAAGAATTACAATCTATCAATGAGGAATTACGAACCGTAAACCAGGAGTTGAAAGTCAAGATTGAGGAAACCTCTCTTACCAATAACAACTTGCAAAATCTGATTAACTCTACGGATATAGGAACCATCTTTTTGGACCGCAGCCTGCGTGTAGTTTTATTTACGCCTGCCGCAAAAAATATCTTCAATCTCATTGGTGCAGATTACGGCCGGCCATTAAGCGATATTACCGGCAAGCTGGAATATCATGACTTGGTGCAAGATGCAGAAATGGTTTTAGATAAACTTGTACCTGCAGAGCGTGAAGTAAAAATCAAGGAAGGCAAAGTTGCTATCATGCGCATTTCTCCTTACCGCACAACCGAAGACCGCATCAATGGTGTGGTAATCACCTTTGTGGATATTACTGCTCGTAAAGTAGCGGAGCAGCAATTGGTGGAAAACATGGAGGAGATTACCAGGTTCAATAATGCTATGGTAAACCGCGAATCAAGAATGATTGAATTAAAAAAAGAAGTGAACGCACTGACAATACGCCTCGGTGAATCAAAACGATACCCGCTGGAGTTTGAAACCGAACAGTAAGCTAAAAACCAATGGACAAAAAAATAAGTAAGCCCGCATCTCCTGACAATAAGCGCATAGCAGAAACTACCACGCTCACAAATGGAAAAATGGCTTCGCATATTGAAGAGCTGGAAAAAGCCAACAAAGAAATTTTTGCTTCGCGCAGAGCGGCATTAAATGCTTTAGAAGATGCTATCTTGTCTAAGGAAGCCTTGCGAAAAAGTGAGGAGAAATTAGCCCGGGAACTGGAATATTCAAAGCAACTTCAGTTTATCAGCAATAAGATTATTGAAGAGGAAAATATTGATAAGCTGTTCCTCGCGCTGGTGGAAGCAGCCATGCAGCTCATGCATGCAGATATAGGAAGCATACAATTGCTGGATGCTGAAACAAACCTGCTGACCTTAAAGGCATGTAAAAATTTTCATCCGCGGTCAGCAGAATTCTGGCAAACTGTGGCAGCCGGATCTGGTTCAGTTTGCGGAGAGGCGCTGCGCAATAACTCTCGCATTACCGTGAATGATATTGAGCAAGAAGATTTTGCAAAAAACGAACTGAATATATTCAGGTTGTCCGGCATTCGGGCGGTGCAGTCCACACCGATGATTTCCAGCAGCGGAAAGCTTACCGGTAGGCTGAATACCCAATGGAAGCAGCCGCGGAATTTTTCAGCGGAAGATTTCCGCTTCTTTGACGTGCTTGTGCGCCAGGCAGCAGACCTGATTGAACGGAAACGAACCGAAGCAGCTTTGCGCGAAAGCGAAGAACGCAAAGCATTTCTGCTTAAATTAAACGACACCATAAGGCATCTCACCAACCCAGAAGAAATACAATATGAAGCAGCCCGATTGGTAGCGGAACAGCTACAGGCAGACAGAGTCCATTTTGCAGAAGTAAATGATGACAAGCTCATCATCCGTAAAGATTATGTGCGTGGTGATGCTCCATCAATTGCCGGAGTAATTGAAAAAAAGGAAATTGTTGTCGCAGTTAAATTAGAACAGGACGAACCTGTAATTATTTACGATGTTGAAGCTTTCCCATTGCTCACTGATGAAGAAAAAGAGGTGCTTGCTGCCGCAAAAATACGCAGCCAGTTATCAGTTGCGCTTAGTAAAGAGGGCAAAAAAGTAGCAGGCTTTTCGGTTGACCACACCACACCACGCGAATGGAAACCATTGGAAGTTTCCATTTTGCAGGAAGCAGCCGAACGCACCTGGGCGGCAGTGGAAAAAGCAAACGCAGAAGAAGCATTGCGAGAAAGCGAAATTAAACTAAGAGAGTTAAACAACCAGTTGGAGGAGAAAGTAAAGGAGCGGACAGAAGAATTACAAATACAAAAAGATTTTTCAGAAACAATTGTAAATACATCTCCCGATTTAATAACGGCATTTGATAATGAAAAGCGGATCATCGGATTTAATAAAGCGTGCGAAGATTTTTTTCATATTAAAAAAGAAGATGTATTGGGTAAATTTTTAACAGATGCTTTTCCGAAATCAAAAGACACACAGGCCGATTCAGATTTAACCACCGTAATAAAAACCGGTGAACCCATTCATAATGCAGTATATCATTCACCGGTTACAGGAAGATATTACGAAAATTTTATCATACCCCTTAAAGACAAATTAGAAAAAGTATATGCTGTAATTGTGGTAGCACATGATAACACTGAATTGATAAACTCAGTAGAAAATTTGAAAGCAAGCGAGGAAAAATTTTACAACTTGTTTAATTTTTCTCCGGTATGTAAAACTTTATCAGAAGCGTCAGAGGGAAAAATAATTATGGTGAACGATGCCTTCATAAATACTTTTGGATATAGCCATGACGAGGTAATCAACAAAACCTCAAATGAAATAGGAATGCTCTCTGATGAACAACGGCAAATCATTTTTAGTGAACTCAAAGCCAAAGGTAAACTCGTGAATAAAGAAATAGAGTTTACTAAAAAGTCGGGAGAGAAATTTATTGCGCTCGCCTCTGCCGATAGAATTAAAATTAATAATTCGCCCTATTTTATTGGTGCATATATTAACATCAACGATCGAAAAAAGGCGGAAGAAATGATAGAGCAAAAAAATACGGAGTTGCAAACAATGAACAAAGATTTGCAGCAGGCAAACCAGCAGGTAGCTATCAGCACGTACAACAAACGCTTTCTCACCGAATTTTCCGAAAAATTTTCTACTTATAAAGTTCACGATGAGTTTTTCAATTCATTGGTGCTCTTTATTGCCGACCTCACCAAAATAGATTATGTACTCGTGGGTCGTCTCGAAAAAAATGGGCAGCAGGAGACGATACAAACGATTGCCATCACAGCTTTTGGGAAACTCGCTGATAATATCAATTATCCTTTGCCCGATGGCCCCTGCGAAGAAGTTGTTCGCGGAAAACTTTATTCCTATCCTGAAAATTGCCGAACATCTTTTCCTAAGAATCAAACTCTTATTCAGTTTAATGTAGAAGGTTACATCGGTTATCCTTTGTTCGATGCTCAGGGCAATGTAATAGGCTTAATAGCAGCAATGCATGAAACAAAAATAGAAGACATTGAAACAGTAGCATCCTTTTTAAAAATAACAGCCAAGCGGGCAGAAGTGGAAATGGAACGGATAAGGTATGAAGTGCAATTAGAAAATAATAATAAAACTCTTGAACAAAAAAATGCGGAATTGGCAAACATGAACAAAGAATTGGAAGCATTCACCTACATTTCAAGCCACGATTTGCAGGAGCCGCTACGAAAAATGCAAACCTTTGCAGGAAGAATATTAGAAAAAGAAAACCAAAATTTATCCGAAAAAGGAAAAGAAATGTTCCACCGTATGCAGGAAGCCAGTAGTAGAATGCAGATGCTCATCCAGGACTTACTTGCTTTTTCCAAGCTTAATTCTACAGAGCGAAAATTTGAAATCACCGACCTTAATAAATTAGTTGTAGAAGTAAAAAATGAGTTAAGCGAAATCATCAAAGAAAAAAATGCAACTGTAGAAGTAACGGATTTGTGCGAGGCATACATTATTCCTTTTCAATTCCGGCAATTGATGCAAAATCTCTTAAGCAATGCACTTAAATTTTCAAAGCCTGGTTTAACTCCACACATTGTTATTAAAGATGAAATTGCAAATGGTGATGAACTCGATAACCCGAAACTATTACCCGATAAAAAATATTGTCATATCACTTTTACTGACAACGGTATAGGCTTCGACTCTCAATTCAGCGAGAAAATATTTGAAGTATTTCAAAAACTTCATGGCAAGGAAAAATATGCGGGAACAGGTATAGGGCTTGCCATAGCAAAAAAAATTATGGAAAATCATAATGGAGACATAACTGCCCAAAGTGAATTAGGTAAAGGAGCCAAATTTGATATTTATTTACCGGCTTAATGACCTTCGGTGTTTCGATAAAATGCGCCCAAGTGTGCTTGCTTAAGCAGACAGTTCCTAAAATGAAAATGCTTAAGCCTTGGCTCGTGTCATCACGAATAAGAAAATTTATACCCAGTGTTTTGTGCGAATACCAACCACAAAAGTGAGGATATCCTCGTTTTTTCGCAAAGTTTTTGTGACCTCAATGAGGTAATAGCCCTTACTACTCCAGCACTTTAGGCACACGGAAATAGTCAGCATCTTTTTTAGGAGCATTCACCAAAGCACATTCGTGCAATAGGTGTGGCTTTACTTCATCCTCACGAAAAGCATTGACTTCGTGGCTCATAGAAGTAAGTGGTAGTACCCCTTCTGTATCTACTTCATTTAGTTTATCTACAAAAGCAAGTATGCCATTTAGGTCTTTTAAGATTTTATCGGCATCGGCTTCCGCAAATTCTAGTCGAGCCAGGTGTGCAATTTTGTCAAGTGTGTCTTTTGTTATAGCCATGATTTTTTAATTCGTTGTCAATAATGGAATATACCTTGTTCTTTAATAAATCAACATCTGATAGAGTCAAGCTTTTGGTTTCTATGGGCTCGTGAAATATTACCTTGATCACCTCACGGGTTAACAGCATTTCTTTTTTGTCGGGCAAAATTAGCCAATTATTGGGCATGGTTACGGGCACTATTGGTACTTGTTTTTCAATGGCTGTGCGAAATGCGCCATCTTTAAAGGGAGTCATGTAGGGTGGCGTGTCGGCATAAATTCCCCCCTCAGGGAAGATCACTAAACTTTTTCCTTCCGCCAATGCATCGAGCGAAAGCTTTACCGCGTTGCCTTTGCTTTTAATACTTTTTCGGTTCACAGTGATGTGAAGTTTACTATACATAAACCCAAAAAGTGGCACGCGGGCAATTTCAATCTTACCTACAAAAACGGTATTTACAGGAGTTAAACCCATAGCTGGAATATCCATGTATGAAGTGTGGTTGGGGCAAAAGATATATTGGTTACTGGCATCAAGCGCAGCTCTTTGTTCAACTTTGTAAGGAAGAAATACTAAGGTAAAAAGGCTTTTAGCCCACCATCGATTAAGTATACCTGTTAACCTAAACTGACTGGGGGAAATAATGGGAATGAACAGGAATGGTAGAAAAACAAGAAACAAAAGAATGAAGATGGTGAAACCGTAAATGGTGTGGAGGAGTTTTAAAATTTTCATCATTTATTGAGGGCATCAGTTTTCGGTACCAAAATGATTTCCGTTTGCCTCCCATTAATGTAGTTAACGCCACGCTCATCGAAGTAAGCATCTTCTTCTAATGCTATTCGTACATCTTTTTTCCATTCGGGTATATTCACCAGGCAATTCAACTCAATAGAATAAGCGGTTTTCAAATGCATAGGGTAATCGCCCGTAAAGGGAACACCACCCTGCATATCCCACATGCCTAGGGTGGTGCCGGAGGCATGACCATGGTAACCAATGGGATGGGTGTAGATAGAAGGCGTGATGCCCTGCTCAATAGCTTGCTTGCGCGATTCGGCCAGTATTTGGTTGCCCGTTTTGCCTTCCTTGAAATTGCCCGTGAAAATATCTTGCAGTTGATTGCCTTTTTTGAAAGCATTTTTCAAATAGTCAGGAGCATCCTTTTCTCCTGCTTTTAAAATATAAGCATGTTGCTGTGTGTCGGTGTTCAATCGAAGGTAGGTGATACCAAAATCTACATGCAACAAATCGCCTGGTTGAATTATGTTACTAGGTACCTCTCCACTACGTTGAATCTCTACCGATGGGTGAAACCAAGTATCTAGTTTCAGCCGTTTTATTTCCTCACGATACCACCACACAACATCATCAGTGGTTGTTACTCCCGGTTGAATTACTTTATCGGAAAAGCCTTCTGCAATAATTTGGTGAGCGATGTGGCAAATCTGTGGATAGATGGTTATCTCTTTTTCGGTGCGGGTTTCTAACCAACTTACGGCCAGTGATTGAGCAGATAAAACATTTTTCTTTACGGTAGTGGGAAGTGCCGATAGCAACCTATCATAATCATTGGAAGTCAACCCATCGGCATGGCCGTAATGCTCGGCTTTATTGATGCCAATCTTTTTTGGATTACGTTCAGCAATAAGTTTTCCGAGCTGTGCCCATTGATTGGGCTGCTCTTCGGGGTTCCATGATTTCTTGAATACAGTGCCCACATCATATCGGGCCACAGCCAAGTATTCCAATCCTTGATCAATTCCATTACTGGCTTTTCCTTTATCAAAAATTAACAGCATGGTAGTTCTTCTGGCGGCAAGCCATGTGCCGGGCAGCATTGTTTTCAACACAGGGTCTTCATTGTTCTCGCGTGATATCAGCACCCACATATCAAAGCCTTCTTTGCGCATCAGGCTTGGCAAGGTGTTACGCAAGCGATCTTCTAAAATATCATCCACAACTTTTGCCTGTTCGCGTTGAGAAAGAATGAGGGGATATTGAGCAAATAGGTAGTTAAATGAAAATAATAAAACGAGAGTAAAAAGGTGCTTCATGGTTTCTATTTTATTTCCAGAACAGGATGGTTTATCATTCTAAGTTGAGGATACACCTTTCATCTTTCAATAACTGCGCAGCATTGGCCACTTCCATGTTCGAGTTTGCATCGTCCATGCCTGCCTTTATTTGGTTGCGAATCTTTTTTAGGTGCATGGCTTCTATAAAGCGCTTCACTTCTTCTTTGGTTTCAAGGATTAACTTAGGCACAATAGCCGGTTTATCATCATCACCTTTAGCTACCATGGTGAAATAAGATGAATTGGTGTGCTTTACCAACCGTTGCTTAACATTTTCGGCAACCACGCGTATGCCAATTATCAAAGAAGTCTTGCCCACATAATTTACCGAGGCATGTAGCGAAACCAAGTCGCCCACCTCCACAGGCTGAAGAAATTCAACATTTTCAACCGACACTGTTACGCAATACGTGCCCGCGTGTTTACTGGCACACACATACGCAACCTTGTCCATCAGCGAAAGCAAAATGCCTCCGTGTATTTTTCCACCAAAGTTGGCATACGAGGGTATCATCAATTCAGTAATGGTGGTTTGCGATTGACTTACTGGCGTTGCTTCTAACGACATTTTATTGCTAAGTTTTGTGAGGTTGGAGGTAAAATCTGACAACACATTAATTTTATTTTTAAATTATAACCGTTAAAAATCATTTCAAGATAAACCATTTAATCAG
>JANXRR010000603.1 GCA_025356795.1 Bacteroidia bacterium | reverse complement strand
ATTATTGTTGCCATGCAGCATTGCAGCAAAGAAGGCGCATCTAAACTTCTAAAGAAATGTTCACTCCCTATCACAGGCCTAAAATGTGTTAGCAGAATTGTATCTGATTTAGCAGTAATCGATTTAGTAAGTGACGGTGGTTTCAGACTTATAGAAAGAGCACCCGGCATTTCTGTGGAACAAATAAAAAATGCGACCGAAGGGAAATTAATTGTGGAAGGAACCATTCCCGAAATGACATTGAATTGATTTCGGCAAAATGCTAAACCATTCAATTTACGTTCAATCTATATAGCGTTAATAGAAATACCCCTGAGACCAATATGACCTCGAGATTTTAAGAGTGAACTATAGAGAAAAGAAAATGAAAAAATCAACAATCAACTTTACAATAGAGTTAGACGAAAATAATTTACCAGAAAAAATTTTGTGGGATGCCACTGACAAGCCAGAAGAAACCGCGACTGAAACTAAGTCTATCAGTCTCGCTTTATGGGATCATTCCCAAAGAAATACATTAAGAATTGATTTATGGGCCAAAGATATGCCTGTTGAAGATATGAAGCGTTTTTATATTGATTGTATAGGAGGACTTTCTCAAAGCGTTTTATCCTCTACAGGAGATGAGTTTATGGCCAATGAAATGAGTCAGCTTTGTGAAAAATTAGTGAGCCACGTACAGAAAAGCTAATTATTCGGCATACATACTTTTTTTCGCGAAAATGCCACTTCAATCGTTTGAATTCTATTTAAATCTTGTAGATTTATAGAAATTTAATCGATTTATATGGCAAAAAAAATCTACTTAGTAGCATTGCTCCCCATCTTTATGATGGGGTTTTGTGCAATATCTGTGGTTGCACAGACAGTTGTTTCCGGAACGGTAAAAGATGGAGGAGGCAGTGAGACAATTGCAGGGGTCAACATTGTAGTGAAAGGCAGTATTGCGGGTACCATAACCGATACCAAAGGCGCTTTCAATTTAAAGGTTAACCAAGCACCACCGTTCACATTATCTTTTTCTTTTATTGGGTACAAAACCCAAGAGGTTGAAATTAAAGAGGCCACTTCTACAATTGATATCTCTTTGGCAGAACAATCACTGCTCGGCCAAGAGGTTGTAGTATCTGCATCCAGGGTTGAGGAGAGCATTCTTAAATCGCCAGTTACTATTGAAAAGATGGATATCCTTAGCATCCGTCAAGCTGCAACTCCTGACTTCTATGATGCTTTGGCGAACGTTAAAGGAGTACAAGCTACTTCTGGTAGTTTAAATTTTACCGCTATTAACACAAGAGGGTTTGCAACCATTTCCAATACTCGTTTTGTGCAATGGGTAGACGGCATGGATACCCAAGCCCCACTTTTAAATTTTCCAACAGGAAGCATTATGGGCTTAGGCGAATTGGATGCCGAAAGCGTTGAGTTGATACCAGGGGCCGCATCCGCACTTTATGGCCCTAATGCTTTCAACGGAATTATGATCATGAAAAGCAAAAGCCCTTTTGAATATCAAGGATTGAGTGCCCAAGTGAAACAAGGAATTGTTAACTCTACTGCGGGTGGAAGCCATCCCCTAGGACAATACACAGTTCGCTATGCGAAAGCGTTTAATAATAAGTTTGCCTTCAAAGTAAATTTCTCTTACATGAAAACTACCGACTGGCTGGGCAATGATTACAAGACAGATCGGGTAAATCCTGAATCAAAAATAAATCTGAGCAATAACTCAAATTTTGATGGTCTTAATAAATATGGAGATGAAGCTGTAATTGCAGTGCCCATTGGCGGAACCTTCGGCACGTTAGATCTAAGGAGAACAGGTTTTAACGAAGAAGATGTGTTAAAAACATTTGGGGATAATAGAGACGCTATTACAACTAAAGGTGATGCCGCTCTTCATTACCGAATTACAGATAAAATTGAAGCCATTTACAATTACCGCTATGGTGGTGGAAGTTCTATCTACCAAGGCCAAGAAAAATATGCGTTACGCGATTTTAGCCAACAGTTTCATAAAGTAGAAATTAAAGGAGATAATTTTTTTGTGAGAGCCTACCAATCGGCCACTGATGCAGGCAAGTCTTATAACCTCGGTGCATTGGGCATTTACGCCAATGAAACCTACAGTCCCACAGCGGCAAAATGGGCACCCGAATACGCTCAAACGTACGTGCTTGCCTTGCAAGGTTATGTAAATGGAGTACCTGCCGGAAATGTAGCCGCAGCTCATGCCGCTGCTAGAGCCTATGCCGATAGAGATAGACCTCAAGTAGGAACTGATGCATTTTCAACTTTGATGAATACTGTTAGAAATCAAAAATTCCAAGGCAGTCCTGCAGGAGCTTCTTTCACAGACAATTCAAAACTTTACCATGCAGAATTTAATTATAAATTCTTTAATCAAATAAAGTGGGCAGAAGTTCAAATAGGTGGTAATTATAGACAATACAATTTATTTTCTAACGGAACAATTTTTAATGAAGGTCCTGACGATGGTGTTAATTTCCAGCGTATTAAGATAAATGAAGGTGGAATATATACCCAACTAGCAAAATCATTTGCCGAGAAGATAAAATTAACAGGTTCTGTTCGTTATGATAAGAATGAAAATTTTGAAGGGCAGGTAACGCCCCGTATATCTGCTGTTTATGAACTAACCAAAGAAAGTAATATTAGAGGATCTTTTCAAACTGGCTTTCGTAACCCTGATACACAAGCACAGTTTATTTATTTTCCCTCTACAGGAGGTAATTTACTTGGTGGAACAAAAGCTAATGCAGAGCGCTATGGCATAATGGAAGGTGGCGCCTATACAAATATTTCTTATAATGCTTTCCGTTCAGCAGGCGGAACGCTTGACCCTACAACTGGAGCTGTAAAAACAGGTGACGCCAGTCTATTACAAACCGCTACTCTATCGTATGTTAAACCAGAACAATTGAGTGCTTTCGAGTTGGGTTATAAAGGTTTGATAGCTAGCAAATTATTAGTAGACTTAAATGGCTACTACACCACCTACACTAATTTTATAGGGCAGCAAGCAATTGCCAGTAAAAAAGGAACTACTCATCAAGGCAAACCAGTGGCTGCCGGTTCGTTATGGGCACCTTACACTAACCTATCTCAAGATGTAAAAACCTATGGAGTAGGATTGGGACTTTCGTACAGTTTGCCTCGAAATTTCGTTGTGAATGGGAACTGGAACTGGGCAGCCTTTGAAGCTCCTGGAAGCTCTGCCGATTTTCAATCCAATTTTAATACTCCTAAGAACAAAATCAACGTTGGCCTCAGCAACAGAAAAATCATTGATAACCTGGGTTTCAGTGTCAATTATCGTTGGCAAACGGCATTCGAATGGCAATCTTCTTTTGGCGTATGGCAAGTGCCCCAGTTTGGCGTGTTAGATGCCCAGTTGAACTACAAGGTATCTACCATTAAGTCAATGATAAAGATTGGAGGCACCAACTTGGGTGGCGCTGATTACCGCACCAGTATTGGTTCTCCATTCGTAGGCCAACAGTACTATATCTCTATCACGTTTGACGAATTTTTGAAGTAATATCACTAACTGAATTAGCATGAAAACTAGAAATAAATTTATACCCATTGCATTGATACTTGCATTGACCATTTCTTGTAAGCAAGAGGTGATTACATTAGAAGATCCTACAGTAACGCCACCGGCAAGCGTAACACCTTCGAAAGGTTCGGCTGACTTCACGAAGTTCGTAGCGATTGGTAACTCACTTACCGCAGGCTACCAATCGGGGGCTTTGTTCAACGATGGGCAAGCCAATTCGCTCCCCAAAATTTTATCGACACAATTTTCGTTAGCTCAAGGCACATCGCTTGCATTCAATCAACCGGATATTAATTCTGTTTTCGGTTACTATGGAGAAGCCGGGCCGCTTATCTTAGGAAGACTTATCTTATTTGATCCAGACGGAGCAGCAACTGCTAAATCTGCTGGCCCTGCACCCGTTGGCACTCCTGGAATGCCAGCTCCATATAATGTAGGTGGCGATAAACCAAAAGCATTTGCTGGCGATAAAACTAAGTTGAATAACTTCGCTGTTCCAGGTATATTGTTGGGTCAAGCTTTAACTGCCGATACGGGCAACCCTTCATCCCCATTGTTCAATCCACTGTGGGCTCGGTTTGCTTCTGCCCCAGGAGTGAAATCAATATTGCAAGATGCACTGGCTGCCCAACCGACATTTTTTTTATTCGATTTAGGAAATAACGATGTGTTAGGATATGCTACTGGTGGAGCCTCAAATCAAGCAATTTTTACAAGTGAGGGGAATTTTACTGCACAATACACCATAGCCATAAACAGCATATTAACCTCCAACGCAAATTTAAAAGGGGTGATAGCGAATATCCCCAATGTTACTACTATTCCATACTTCAATTTAATTGCTTACAACCCAGTACCACTAGACGCTGCAACTGCGGGGTTATTAAATGGTGCAGAAGGTTTCGGTGGTTACAACCAAGTGATGCAAGGTATTTCAGCAACTTTATCTGCAGCACCTGCAACCTTTGGACTCTCCTCTGCTCAAGCGGCACCGATCATAGCGCAAATAGCCACAAGACTTGTTAGCTTTACTGCAGCCACAAATAACAGACTCTTAATATTTGATGAGTCACTCATAGACATGAAACCTTTCTTTGATGGTTTGTTGGCAGCAAAGCAAATCTCTGATGCGCAAAGGGCAGGACTTGAAGCATACAGACAAATCAGGCAAGCCACTTCAGAAGATCTTATTCCACTCCCTGCTTCGTCTGTAATTGGTACAACTGTTGACGGAAATCCAACTGCAATCAATGGTGTTTCTGTTCCTCTTGCAGATCGCTATGTTCTTACTAAGGTTGAAAAGGAAGAGGTTATTAATAGAACTATTGCATTAAATAATATTATAAAAAATATTGCTGATGCAAACAGAGCTCGAATAGCATTCGCTGATGTTAATGCTACATTTACTTCACTTGTAGTTGCTAGAGCCGGTGTTGTCAATGGTGTAACAATAACCCCTTCGCTTTCTCCTCCCACTGGCATTTTTTCCGAAGATGGAGTGCATCCCAATAGTAGAGGATATGCTTATATGGCAAACGTATTTATTGATGCCATCAATAACAAGTTTAATGCTACAATCCCTAAAGCAAGTCTTGCTGACTATAAGGGGAATGGATTGCCTGTAAATCCTTAACTAAAGATTTCCAACTGGCAAAAATAGAGGCTTGAATTTTCAAGCCTCTATTGCTTTAAAATAACTCCTTAGCAATTTTATAAATTGGATCAGATTTGCCCATAGAATAAAAATGCAATGACGGTACACCAAATTTGATCAACTCCTTTGATTGTTTTACAATCCACTCTATCCCCACTTGTTTTACCGCAGCATTATCTTTACAATTATCTATTTCATCGCTCAATTCATCCGGCAAGTCAATATGAAAAATAGTAGGCAGCACGGTTGACTGAACCTTGGCGGTGATTGGCTTTATACCGGGAATGATGGGTACATTAATGCCAGCTTCTCTGCATTTCTCTACAAAATCAAAATACTTTTGATTATCAAAAAACATTTGTGTCACTATATACTCAGCACCTAGATCTACTTTGTTCTTCAAATACTTTAAATCTGTTTTTAAGTTAGGGGCAGAAAAATGTTTTTCAGGATAGGCAGCAACACCTATGCAGAAGTTTGTTGGTGCTGCGTTCTCCAGTTCTTCATCCAAGAATTTTCCATTATTCATTTGTATTACTTGAGTAACCAACTCAGATGCATATCTGTGGCCTTCGGGATCAGGAATGAATTTTGGTTCTGTTTTAATGGCATCCCCTTGAAGTACCAACACATTATCGATACCCAAGAATTGTAAGTCAATCAATGCATTTTCAGTCTCTTCCTTACTAAAACCTCCACAGATAATATGAGGTACAGTGTCTACTTTATAACGGTTTTGAATGGCTGCACAAATACCAACAGTACCAGGTCTTTTACGGGTTGAGCGCTTCTCCAAAAGTCCGTTTTCTTTCTTCTTATAAATGTATTCTTCGCGATGATAAGTAACATCAATGAAAGGAGGCTTGAACTCCATCAATGGGTCAATGTTATTGAACAATAGTTGAATATTTTCTCCTTTTAATGGGGGTAAAATTTCAATGCTAAATAATGTTTTTCCGTTAGCATCTTTGATGTGATCAGTTACTTTCATTTACTAATTTCGTTGATTTATTAATTGGTTCATTTTATAACTCTGGTTATCAAATTAGTTGTAAGCTAAATTTGGTGACAACCATTTTTCTATTTCTTCTATCGATTCTGATTTGCGCTTTGCATATTCTATCACTTGATCTTTTTCAATTTTACCCAATCCAAAATACCTCGACTCAGGATTTGAAAAGTAATATCCGCTCACCGATGAAGCAGGGTACATCGCAAAAGATTCTGTCAATTGAATGCCCACTTCTTTCTCTGCATCCAGCAAATTGAATAAAGTTCCTTTCTCTGTGTGATCAGGACAAGCCGGATAACCGGGCGCTGGCCTTATGCCTATGTATTCTTCTTTGATAAGGTCATCTGTAGAAAGTGATTCGTTCTTTGCATAGCCCCAATAGTCACTTCTCACTTTCTCATGCATCAGCTCAGCAAAGGCTTCTGCCAATCGATCAGCAAGTGCCTTCACCATTATTTCGTTGTAGTCATCTTGTTGCAGTTTATATTCTTCAATTAGATCCTCTATTCCTCCACCCGCGCTTACAGCAAACATGCCTATGTAATCATTCTTGTCTGATGCCTTAGGTGCAACAAAATCTGATAAACAAAAATTGGGCAGGTCTTTAGCTTTCTTGTTTTGCTGGCGCAGAAAATGAAAAGTTGTGAGTTCAGATTTCCGAGTTTCATCCGTATAAAGAACAACATCATCTGAGTCTGTTGCTTGTGCAGGATAAAAGGCAATTACTCCATTGGCAAATAATCTTTTTTCACGCACTATTTTATCTAGCATTTGCAGGGCATCCTTATAAAGTTTGGAAGCCTCCTCTCCTACTTTTTCATCTTTAAAAATATCTGGATAGCGGCCAAAGAGCATCCATGTCTGAAAGAAGGGAGTCCAATCAATATACTTTTTAATTTCATCCAACGGATAATTTAAAAATACTTTCTTGCCAATAAAGCTTGGCGTTGATGATTGAAAATTGCTCCAATCAATTGCCACTTTATTCTTTCTTGCTTCAACTAATGGAATATAATTTTTTGCCTGCTGGCGATTTTCATGATCTTTGCGAAGCCCTGCGTATTCTAGCTTTATACGAGTTTTAAAAGCATCGGTAGTATCGGCATTAATGAACTCACTAGCCACAGGCACAGAGCGCGAAGCATCTAGCACATGCATTACCGGGCCGCTATACGCAGGATCAATTTTAACAGCCGTATGTATGCGTGAAGTTGTGGCGCCACCTATTAACAATGGCAGGGTCATGCCTTCGCGTTGCATCTCTTTGGCAACATGTACCATTTCATCCAATGAAGGAGTTATTAATCCGCTCAGGCCAATGATGTCAACCTTTTCACGCTTGGCCGCTTCAATTATTTTTTCTGTTGGCACCATTACACCTAAATCAACCACATCATAATTGTTGCACGCCAATACTACGCCTACTATATTCTTACCGATGTCGTGCACATCGCCTTTTACGGTTGCCATCAGAATTTTAGCCGCTGGTTTGCCTACGTTACCACTCCTTCTTTTTTCTTC
>JANXRR010000580.1 GCA_025356795.1 Bacteroidia bacterium | reverse complement strand
TGTTGCCATTGATGCAAGAAAAGTAAGCAATGATTGGATTGTGCATACTCATGGGGGCAGAAGGCCAACAGATAAAAAACTTTTTTCCTGGGGCAAGGAAAGCATGGAACGTGGCGCGGGAGAAATTCTCTTTACAAGCATGGATCATGATGGAACTAAAAATGGTTTTGCAATTGATCCCTTAACCAAACTAAATCGCTTATTGAGCATTCCTGTTATTGCAAGTGGTGGCGCTGGCAATCAACAGCACTTTGCTGAGGTATTTGCCTTTACAGGAACAGATGCAGCACTGGCTGCTAGTGTTTTTCATTTTGGGGAAATCAAAATTCCTGATCTTAAAATATTCTTGATAGAAAAAAATATTCTTGTTCGAAATCATTAACTCATATAATCTTGTTTCAACATCATGCTAATTATATCATCGCTTCAGTTTGAGAAACTTAACGGCCTTATTCCGTGTATCATTCAAGATTTTGCTACAAGTAAAGTGCTGATGCTAGGTTTTATGAATAAAGAAGCCATTGAAAAGACCATAAACGAAAACAGAGTAACTTTCTTCAGTCGCTCAAAAAACAGACTGTGGACCAAAGGAGAAACCAGTGGGAATTTCTTGCAGGTAAAGGAAATTATTGTTGACTGCGATCAAGATACATTACTTATAAAAGTAAAACCCAACGGTACCACATGCCACACCGGAGCCGACACATGTTTCAATGAAAAGAATAGCACGGAAGGAATTGAATTTCTTGAAAAAATAATCAACGATAGAAAAGCAAACCCCATAGAGGGCTCATACACTAATAGTCTTTTTAAATCCGGCATAAATAAAGTGGCTCAAAAAGTAGGAGAAGAAGCCGTGGAGCTCATCATTGAAGCCAAAGATAATAATAAGGAACTGTTTCTAAATGAAGCTGCAGACTTAATGTATCACTATCTCGTATTGGTAGTTGCAAAAGGTTACAAATTAAATGATGTCACTGAAGTGCTCAAGAAAAGACATAAAACGAAATGATTCATTTACCTACAACTATCGAGGGAAGAATTGATATCAAGTGCGAATGTTGAAACACTTTCTTGCTGGCTTGTTCGTATTAATAATCATTTCAACACCTTTGTATGGGCAAGATGAAACGAGTGTTGCTTGGTTTGACAATCTCTTTCATTCCAACAAAGAAAACTCTGTTGAATACAAATTGAACCACGCTAAGAAGAATCTTCAAGAAGCTAAAGACAAAAGCCTGCCAGAAGAAGAAGCTAAAGCAATAATAGAACTTGGCATATTGCACATAACACAGCTTAACGAATACGAAAAGGCCATGGATTGGTTTATTAGTTCACTTGTGTTGGAAGATTCTTTCAATCTCAGTCAAGAAAGAATATTCACATACATTGCTATGGCTAGAGTATTTGAAGAAGTAGGTTACCATAGCAAAAGCATCGACTTTCTTAAGCAGGCCATAAACTTGAATGAAAAAGAAAACAATCCAGAGCTGCTGACTTTTATATTAATCGAAACAGGAAGAGTGAATGCCGCTTACGGATCCGTTGATGATGCTCTTGAAAATTTTGAGGTGGCGCTTGACTATTCGCGCCAATTGAATCAACCCGACCGAGAAGCTGATGCACTTTTCTACCGGGGAAACTTATTGAGAAGCAAAGGGAATTTTAAGGAAGCACTAGCGCAACATAAAGAAGCTTTGAAAATAAGACGCACACTTCAAAATAATGAGAAGGAAGCTAAGTCACTCAATGAAATTGGTGAATTGTATAGCTATATGAAAAATGAAGAGCGATCGCTTTCCAATCACGTGGCGGCCCTTACCATTCGCAAATTATTACAAGATGAAAAAGGCTTGGCTGAAACCTATAACAATATTGGAAGTCATTATTTCAGGACAAAAGATTTCACCCGATCTATCGCCAATCTATCACTTGCATTAGAAGCCGGGAGAAATGCACAAGACCAAGATGGACTTAAAACAAGTTATGATTATTTAAGTCAAAGCTATAAATCGCTAAAGGACTATCAACGGGCGCTTTATTATCGGGAGCAATTTGCATCCATGCAAGAGTTTATTCAAACAGAAAGAAACGAACATCAATTACTTGAGCGTCAAAGTTTATATTTAATTGATAAGAAAGAACTTCAAATCACCAATCTTGAAAAGGATCGTGAGCAAAGAGAGTTGGTAATTGAAGTCCAAAAGAAAGAAAAGAGAAATCTTATGTACATCATTTTGCTTGGAGCCCTTATTCTGGTTTTAATTTTATTTCTCTACTTATTAATGCGAAGAGCCAGGCGTAAGTTAACAGAACTTAATGCTACTAAAGACAAGCTATTTTCAATTATAGGTCATGACTTAAAAGGGCCGCTTAATTCACTCACCTCGTTTTCATCTTTGCTAATCAATCATGCAGATAAGTTAAGCAAAGAGGAAATTAAAATGCTTTCTACCGATTTAGATAAATCATTAAAAAACCTTATGGCATTGCTTGAGAACTTGTTAGAGTGGTCGCGCTCACAGACAGGATCTATTGATTTTAAAGCAGCGCAATTTGATATTAGCCTTGTTGTTCAAGAAAACATAGAGTTACTTCGAGGTCTAGCAGAGAATAAGAAGATTACAGTTGTTAATGAAGCACCGGTAGAGGTTTTCGTAAATGCCCATCGCCACTCAATCAATACCGTTGTTAGAAACTTACTTTCCAACGCTATCAAATTTACAAGCGAAGGAGGTATAATAACGGTAGGCATCCAGAAATCGAAACTCACCATTATTTTTATACGAGACACAGGTGTAGGAATGGCTCCAGCTACAGTTCAAAAGCTTTTTGAATTAGGAAGTAAAACTTCCACCCTTGGCACAGCCAAAGAAAAAGGCACAGGCCTTGGTTTAATTCTCTGCAAAGATTTCGTTGAAAAGAATGGCGGTACTATTCATGTAGAAAGCGCTGAGGGAATAGGCTCCAGGTTTTACTTTACAATTCCAACGTATTCATAAACCATAATTAATATACCTTAATAAATGGAAATAAATTCACTTGCCAATAAGTTGGTTGCATTATTGAGAGAAAAAAAATTCATAGAAGCACAAGAAGAATTATTCTCTGAAGATGCCATTACTCAAGAACCCGAAAAGTTCAAGGAAAGATCGGTAAAAGGAAGAGATGCTATTATACAAAAGGAAAAGCGGTTTTTAAAAGCTGTAAAAGAATGGATCCGGTTTGAAGTTTCAGATCCCATAGTGAGTCAAAATTATTTTAGCATAACAATGTATACTGAGGTAGAACTGATCAATAATCAAAAAATTCTACTAGATGAGATTATAATATACGAAGTAAATAATGGATTAATTATTAAAGAGCAATTCTTCTATTCTTAATGCAGTTTATGTTAATCTATTAGCAACTAAAGTACGGGTTGTAATTAGGAAATGGCTCCCGAAAATTGCAACTAGCATAGGGAACGTTGATCGGGAATCTGGAATTGCACAAATGGGATAAGCCAAAGCCATCAGAAAATTCCAAATACTACTTCACCTGATTATACATTTGCAAAAACTGAGCACCAACTTGTTAGTTTAGAGCTTGCTCCAAATCGTTAATTAAATCGTTAACGTATTCAATACCTACTGCAATGCGTATGAGGTTATCAGGGCTAACCGGATGGTTGCCTTCTGCACTGCGCCTATGTTCTATCAAGCTCTCTACACCACCCAAGCTAGTAGCATGCTTAAAAATAAATAGTTTGGATGCAAATGCAAAAGCTTCTTCT
>JANXRR010000568.1 GCA_025356795.1 Bacteroidia bacterium | reverse complement strand
CTCAACATGTAAACAGCACCCAAAATTGTTGTCAACGCAGCTATAACTCCAACGATAATATGATATTGAATTAATGAGTTGATTAACAAAAACTCCCCTACAAAACCACTTGTAAACGGAAGCGCAATGCTTGCTAATAAGATGATGAGAAATACGGTCGCAAAGACGGGAGCTTGCAACCTCACTCCACGTATTTCAGAAATGGCCTGTGTCTTTGTTCTATCTAAAATCAATTCTACAATATAAAACAGACCAAACACCACCACTCCGTGGCTTATCATTTGAATCACGGCTCCTTGTATTCCAATCTTTGTCAGTGTAAAAACACCTGCTGAAATCAAGCCCACGTGAGCAATTGAAGAATAAGCGATTAATCTCTTAATATCGTTTTGCACAATAGCAATACAAGAAGCATAAACAATTCCTATCACGGATAATATAATAGCGGTAATGCCCCACTGCTCTACTCCCATGGGCACCATCGGCAATAGCCAACGGATCAATCCATAAATACCCATTTTTAACATAATGGCCGAGAGCAGCATCGTTCCCTGAAAAGGCGCTGTTACATAGGTATCGGGTTGCCACGAGTGGAATGGGAAAACAGGCATCTTGATTGCGAAAGCTAAAAAGAAAGCCCAAAAAATATAGGATTGCTCTACTACACTAAGTGACTGGCCAGCAAGATAAAGTGCTTGTATGTCGAAGGAGTGATCTCCACTGGTTTGGAAATATAGATACAGTAATCCAATCAACATGAACAAACTTCCAGTCAATGTGTACACAAAAA
This sequence comes from Bacteroidia bacterium, assembly GCA_025356795.1. Classification (GTDB taxonomy): domain Bacteria; phylum Bacteroidota; class Bacteroidia; order Cytophagales; family Cyclobacteriaceae; genus ELB16-189. The sequence continues at coordinate 5,579 of JANXRR010000568.1, read as the reverse complement.
ACTTGAAAGTAATTTTGCTTTTGTTTTCTCCACCCCACATCAAGCAAATGAAATAGATCGGAATAAGAGCCATCTCCCAGAATACATAAAAGAGGAATCCATCGCGAGCCACAAATACTCCCACCAATGCCATTTGCATTAATAGAATGAGTCCATAAAATGTGTGCGACTTTGGCTGGCCTTTTCCAAAGGAAGAAAATATAATGAATGGCGTAAGAAAAGTTGTTAACAGCACCAATAACAAACTGATACCATCTATCGCAACAGAGAAACTGATTCCAAGTTTATGAATCCAAGGTATAGAAATAGAAAAGGCATCGGCACTTGAAGGCTCATATAAATATACAATTGCAAAGGAAGCAATCAATTCAAGCAGCGAAGCAGCAAAGGCAAATATGCGTGCGTTGCCCGGACGGAACAAGAACAACAGCATTGCTGCAACGAGTGGCCAGATTAGTATAAATAGTGTCAACATAAATTAGTTCATCATACTGTTAGCGGCCAAGATCAAAATGACACCAATGACCATGGCAAAAATATAAAATCCGATATTTCCATTCTGCAGTAATCTAAAAACACGACTGCTTCCATCTACCGATAATCCAATGCTGTTCACTAAGCGATCAATGCCAGAACGTTCAATGAATTTCTCAAAGAGCAATGAAACGTGGAAGAGTGGCTTCACAATGACTGCATCATAAATTTCATCTACGTAAAACTTATGGTAGCTCAACTTATGTAAAATGGATGTAGGTTCATTATCTCCAACAGGCACCACTCCTTTTTTCACGTAAGTTGAATGTGTTATAAATATGATAATCAACGTGAGGCCGACAACCAAACCCATCAACACATATTCAGTGCTATGCGATATGTGTTCCTCTCCTAAAAGTGCTTGTGATTTTTCAAAAACTGGTTGCAAGAAATGCGACACTTGATTTGAACCAAACAATGCTTCCGGTACTCCCATAAATCCGCCCAACGCTGAAAGAACTGCGAGTATGATTAAAGGAATTGTAATGCTAGGAGGAGATTCGTGAATATGCGCCAGTGCACGTTCGGAGGCTCTTACCTTTCCATAGAAGGTCAAGAACAAAAGCCTGAACATATAGAAGACCGTGAGTATGGAAGCTAATAATGCTAACCCCCAAACTATTGGATTTGCCTCAAAAGCTTTCGCCAAAATTTCATCTTTGGAAAAGAAACCTGCGAAAGGGGGAATACCAGAAATAGCCAATACTCCAATGAAGAAAGTAATAAAAGTTGTAGGTAAATATTTTTTCAACCCACCCATCTTACGGATGTCTTGTTCACCATGCAATCCGTGGATCACACTTCCTGCCCCTAAGAATAGTAATGCTTTAAAGAATGCATGGGTTGTCATGTGAAAGATTCCACTTGAATAAGCCCCAACACCAAGAGCCACGAAAATCAATCCTAATTGGCTTACGGTAGAGTAAGCAAGTACTTTCTTTATATCATTTTGAGTTAACGCAATGATGGCAGCAATCAATGCAGTAAATAGGCCAACAATTAATACCAGATTTGAACTTATGGGGGATAAGGTATAGAGAATATTATTTCTAGCAATCATGTAGATACCAGCTGTAACCATAGTAGCTGCATGTATTAACGCGGATACGGGTGTTGGGCCTGCCATCGCATCAGGCAACCACGTGTAAAGTGGTATCTGTGCACTCTTACCCATAGCACCAACAAATAACAAAATTGTAATTAATGTTAGCATTTGCGAACCAGATACTAACTCGTCTGCTTTAGGCAACACTTTAGCATATTCAACACTTCCGAATTGTATGAAGATCAACACTACACCGATAATCAATCCTAAGTCACCAATACGATTCATTATGAATGCTTTATTCGCAGCATTCGTATAGTCTTTATTTTTGAACCAGAATCCAATCAATAGATAAGAACATAAACCTACACCTTCCCAGCCCACAAACATGAGAAGATAGTTTGAGCCCATCACCAATAACAACATGAAGAACACGAACAGATTTAGATAAGAAAAAAATCTGTTGACTGCCGGGTCATCGTGCATGTAGCCAATCGAGTAGACATGGATCAAAAAACCAACGCCTGTGATGATAAGCAACATCAATGAAGAAAGAGGATCAACCAAGAAGCCAATCTTCGCACTGAAATTACCAGCACTAAACCAAGTAAAAAAAGTGGCGGTAAGCGATCGCTGATCTTCCGGAGCATTTGCTAATTGAAGAAACAAAACTGCTGAAATAATAAATGACAGAAGAACTGATCCACAAGCAATATAGGAAGCTACCGTATTAGGGATTTTATTTACTGATAAAGCAATAATGGCAAATCCCAGCAAAGGAAAGAAAGGAACTAAACCTATCAGCAAATCTATACTTACCATTTTAATTTGTTGAGAATGTTAATGTCTGTGGTTTTGGTATTTCTATACATCATTATCAAGATAGCTAAACCTACTGCCACTTCTGCGGCCGCCACCGCCATTATGAAGAATACAAATACTTGACCCGATGAATCACTGTAATAATTTGAGAAAGCAACTAACAATAAATTGACAGCGTTCAGCATCAGTTCAATGCACATGAAAATAATGATAGCATTTCTTCTATACAAAACTCCTAGCACACCAATAGCAAATAGCGCAGCACTAAGCCAGATATAATAATCTAATGGTATTCCTTGTGCAGTTTTCATTTACTTTTTAATATGATCTGGTTTTCCTAGCATAACGGCTCCTACCATTGCTGCCAACAACAGCACTGATGAGATTTCAAAAGGCAATAAGAACTCTTTGAACAAAACACGGCCAAGACTTTTCACCAACCCCACCTCAACAGGGGAGCTGGTTTGTGCGATCATCTGATCGGTGCCCTTCAAACTGCCTACCAAGATAATGAGCAAAAGACCTGAGCTAATTGTTGCAGCGAAGCGGATTAAGTTAGTTTTATGTGGTTCTGCTTCCTGATTCAGATTTAAAAGCATAATCACATATAGAAACAAAACCATAATAGCGCCAGCATAAACAATGATATGAACAATGGCAAGGAATTGAGCATTCAGCAAAACATAATGCGCTGCTATAACAAAGAATGTGATGATCAAATATAAGACACTGTGCACTGGGTTCTTAGAAAACACCACTAGAAGCGCACTCAAAACTCCAAGAAAGGAAAGAAAGTAAAACAGGTTAAGTGTCACTTTGAAAATTATTTATTGTGAGTAAGTTGTTTTAATTTTTTGAATTCCAACACCTCTTTCGTTTGTCTTTTAGAAACATCAATTCTGGCATCAACGGGTTCTACCAATTTATCTTTTCCGTAAATAAAGCTATCTCTTCCATAATCTGTAACCACAATTCGATCGGTTAAAAATATAGCTTCTTTCGGGCAAGCTTCTTCGCACAGGCCACAGAAAATACAACGCAACATGTTAATTTCGTAAGTGGCCGCATACTTCTCTTCACGATATAAATTCTCCTCTCCTTTATTTCGTTCTGCAGCAACCATTGTTATTGCTTCGGCTGGGCATGACACTGCGCACAATCCACAAGCGGTACAACGCTCTGCACCTTTGTCATCTCTCTTCAATACATGATGGCCACGATAGATTTCACTAAACTCTCTTTCCTTTTCGGGATAGCGGACAGTAGCACTTCGTTTAAACATGTGCTTGATCGTGATCATCACACCTCCAAGAATAGCAGGTAAATATATTCTCTCTAAAAAAGTCATCTTCTTATCAGAGACTATTTTTGATCGTTGTGTCAATGCTTGCATTCTGTTTCTTATCTACTTATTAAAATACAATATCACTGCTCCAGTTATTACTAAATTCAAAATAGACAATGGCAATAAACCTTTCCAACCTAAGTTCATCAATTGATCGTAGCGGAAGCGTGGGATTGTCCAACGAATCCACATGAAGAAGAAGATAAAGAAAATAATTTTAGTGAATAAGGCAATTGTACCTAAAATGGTAATGATGTTGGCATCTAATCCAAGGTCGTGCATGAACGGAAAGTTGTAACCACCGAAGAACAACGTTGAAATGATAGCAGATGAAATAAACATATTAATGTACTCTGCAAATAGGTACAATCCAAGTTTCATGCTACTGAACTCTGTATGATACCCGCCTACCAATTCAGTTTCACATTCTGGTAAATCAAACGGAGCTCGATTACATTCCGCGAAAGCGCAGATAATGAAAATTAAAAAGCTGAATGGCTGATACACCACATTCCAGAAATTCCAATGGCCATCGATACCACCTGATTGAAACACACTAATCTCTTTTAGGCTTAGCGTTCCTGTCATCATAACTAATGTAATGATTGAAAAACCCATCGCTATTTCATAACTAATCATTTGAGCAGAGGCGCGAATGGCACCCAATAAAGAGAACTTGTTATTGGAAGCCCAACCTCCAATCATAATTCCATACACACCGATAGATACAACGCCAAATACATATAAGATTCCAATGTTAATGTCTGTTATTTGTAGTTTGTATTCAACGCCACCAAACGTTAATGAATCGCCCCAAGGGATAACAACACCCGTCATCAAGGCTGTGATCATAAACAAACATGGCCCAAGCACGAACAGGAACTTATTGGAAACACTGGGAATGATTTCTTCTTTCATGAATAGTTTCAATCCATCTGCCAATGGCTGAAGCAATCCGAATGGACCCGCACGATCTGGGCCAATCCTATCTTGCATAAAAGCCGCCACTTTCCTTTCGGCATACGTTGAATAGGCTGCCATGAAAAGTGATATAGCAAAAACGGCTACCACCAAAATTACTTTGAATATAAAAATAGACATCATTATGCTAGCGATTTTGGTTCGGGCAATGGTTTGCCTTTTTGGAATTCAATTTGTCTGTCAATTTCTCTTTTCAATCGGCTAAGGTCAATCTTCTCATAATGATTTTGTGCTATTACCGAATGGCGATCAATGTGGCGTGGCCCATCTATAGTCCAATCATTCACATTCTTGTGATCGTATCGGCATTCATTGCAAATATATTCTTTTACTTCGCCATACTGATCTTTACGAGCAGAAACGCGGAGCACTTCATCATCTTTCATCCAAAGTACTACTTTGCCCGAACATTTGGTGCAATTGCGATGGGCATCCATTGGCTTAGTAAACCACACTCGGCTTTTAAAACGGAAAGTTTTATCAGTTAACGCGCCTACTGGGCATACATCTACCATATTACCTGAAAAATCATTATCAACAGCTTTTGTAATGTAGGTACTAATCTCAGATGCATCTCCCCTATTCATTACTCCATGAACACGCTTCTCTGTCAATTGATCTGCCACCATGGTGCAGCGGTAGCACAAGATGCAGCGCGTCATGTGGAGCTTTATCTTATCACCAATATCAATTTTTTCAAATGTTCTGCGCTCTTCTTCATACCGAGTTTCTGCTGCGCCATGTTCATAAGCAAGGTTTTGTAAATCACATTCACCTGCTTGATCGCATACGGGGCAATCCAGCGGATGATTTATCAATAATAATTCCACTACTCCTTTTCTAGCTTCCAAT
>JANXRR010000556.1 GCA_025356795.1 Bacteroidia bacterium | reverse complement strand
GAAGAAAAATTTTAATCACCTTTTCAGGAAAACATTCAAGGGTTACTATTGCCAATTTGCCGCCCAGACTAAATCCTCCAACAAGGAAGCTTTCTATCCTTTCTTTCTTCAAAAAAAGGTCAATAATATTTCTCCAGTCTGTCTTTTCTAGAGCACTTTCACCAGCCCATTTACTTTTTCCATGAAAGAAAAGATCAAAGGAATACACTGTGAATTTCTCTCTAAGTTGAGGAATCCATTCATTAAATATACCTGAATGCTGCCCGAAGCCATGAAAGAGTAGAAGAGCAGTTGACCCTGCTCCACTCTTCACATAGTGTAAACTACTATTTTTGTACTCAATATTATTGTTGGAAGCCTGCATTGGGACAAAGATGGCGAAAATCAAAATTTTGCAACCAACTAGATTTTCTTCTAGTTGCTTACAATATTTCAAACCCTAGGCTCGACTATGCTTGTGTAAGCAAAGCAGGGATATGGACTTAATCATGCAAGAAATAAAACGGGACACCTTTCTCAACGAGAAAGAAAAATTGTTGGGTTTCATTCGAAGTAGGGTATCCACGGTAGAGGAGGCTGAAGATATTTTGCAAGATGTGTTCTATCAGTTTATTGCTGGATTCGAAACCATTGAATCTATTGATCGGGTTACTTCTTGGCTTTATAGTGTGGCGCGCAATAAAATTATTGATCGCTACAGAAGAGATGCCGCGCGCCCTAAGCGAACTGATTTTGAGCTGGCTACTGTCAAAGATGATGATACACCACTTACGCTTCAGGAGATTTTGCCCGACTTCGATAATACACCAGAATCAACGTTGCTCAAAGAAGCAATATGGGATGAAATAACTGATGCATTAGCTGAATTGCCAAAGGAACAACGGTTAATATTCATTCAGAATGAAATGGAAGAAAAAAGCTTCCGTGAGATTTCTGATCAGACCGGACTCTCTATCAATACACTGCTTTCAAGAAAGCGATATGCAATTTTAGCTTTACGCAAGCGGTTGCAAAAGTTTTATGATGATGTGATTACCGATTAAATACAGAAATTAATAAATAAGGAAATGAAAAAAGTAATGTGGATTGGCGGGATGATTGTGTTGGGTTTTGCTTTTGTAGCATTGTTGGGGACGGTGACCATGGGGTTGTGGAATTGGTTAGTGCCGAAAATGTTTACCGGCCCCAGCATTACTTTTTGGGAAGCGTTGGGGTTGTTCCTATTAAGCAAGATTTTATTTGGCGGCTTTGGCAAAGGCGGCAATCACAGAGGCGGCCCCTGGAAAAATTATTGGAAAGAAAAGTGGAGTGGCATGACACCCGAAGAGCGCGAAGTTTTTAAAAAGAAAATGAAAGATAAGTGGTGTCATAAGCCATCCGAAAATTATAATGAAGAATAGACGGAATTCAATCGGTTTCGGAATCATTGATTAAGTATCCCGAAAAATATTTTCACAAAAAGTAAACCATAACAAAAAATTAACGTTCAAAAAACGAAGGAAACTTTAAATTATTCAAAAGTTTCCATAGTTTCGCACCCGTTATGGAGGAAATCGAAAGCAAAGAGAAAATACTAGTAGAGGCAGAAATACTCTTTATGAAGTTTGGCGTTCGTAGTGTGTCCATGGATGATATTGCCAGGCATTTGGCGGTATCCAAAAAAACACTTTACCAACATTTTGCCGATAAAGATGAACTGGTAACATTGATGGCCAAGCGCCACATGAGCCAAGACAAGGTGGCATTTGATGCGATAAAAAAGGAATCCAAAAATGCGATAGATGAATTAGTGAAAATTTCTGAATTGCTTAAGCGTGATTTGCAGGATATGAATCCTTGCCTGCTTTTTGATCTTCAGAAGTTCCATGCCAAAGCCTGGAGTTTTTGGCTTGACTATCGTGATAACTACGTGAGGCAATCGGTAGTAAGAAATTTGAAGCAAGGTATGGAAGAAGGCTTTTACAGGCCTGATATAAGTCCTGAGATACTTGCCACAGTTCGAATAGAAGGAATAGAACTTGGTTTTGATTTAAGAAAATTCCCTTCTGGGAAATTCAATCTCACCGAAGTGCAGCTTCAAATCTTTGATCATTTTATCAACGGATTACTGACTGACAAAGGAAGGAAGCTCTATGAAAAATCTAAAATTCAGATCACCACTAAAAAATAATAATCTTACCCAAACCCTTATGAAACGATTGTACTT
>JANXRR010000528.1 GCA_025356795.1 Bacteroidia bacterium | reverse complement strand
CAAGAAAAGAAAATGTTTGACCCAAGTTACTTTGAACGTTTAGCCAAAGTTCAAACACCAAAATTTTTGTGGATTGGTTGTAGCGACAGTCGTGTGCCAGCCAATGAAATTACTGGAACCAACCCAGGGGAAATTTTTGTGCACCGCAATGTGGCCAATTTAGTAATTCATACCGATTTAAATTTACTCACCGTGTTGAGCTATGCTGTGGAAGTATTAAAAATACAGCACATTATTGTTTGCGGCCATTATGGATGTGGGGGCGTACAGGCTGCTATGGGTAAAACACACTATGGCTTAATCAATAAATGGCTACGAAATATTAAAGATGTGTACCGTTTTCATCAAGAAGAGATTGATGGATTGGGAAGTTTAACAGAGAAAACAAATCGGTTGGTAGAACTAAGCGTAGCCGAGCAAATCTTGAATTTGGCAAAAACCAGCATTGTTCAAAAATCTTGGAAACAAACCATGCAACCTACGTTGCATGGTTGGGTGTATGGCCTCGATAATGGATTGCTGAAGAAAATAGTTAGTATGGACTTTAACTCAAAACTTGAAGATATTTATAGATACGATTTTTAAGTTGTCCGTTAAAATTGGTATTCATTAATTCTTCTTGCAACCTTAAATTTTCATTGTCGACAAATAACTATTTTCCAAAGGTCTTACCAAACGAAGGTAGGTTGTCATTTGCAACACTGTACCAGTCAAATGAATTATGCTTAGTGCAAGTTGTCACTGAATTTTAGTAATCGTATTACGTTTTATTTTTGTGTTCCAATAAAAATAGATTGTACCAATATTTAAAGAAACAAGGATCCAAAGTATTGGACTTGAGTAAAAGCTTAAATAACTTCCACCCAAAGGAATTATAGTAAATGGTACTGTTATGAATGCGTCCAAGATCAACGCGGTAGTAACCATTATTAAGCCCACAACTAACCCATTGGCTTCTACACCATTTTTATAGAAAATACTGGCTCCCAAATAAGCAAATGGAATTAAAAATACAGCTACTATAAGACCTTGTTGAACTTCTGAATCTCTTATTCCGGGAATATAACTCAACGCAGTGAATGCACTAAAAACAAAAAGCCATACAAATGCGCCTACTAAAATTGCTTTGATCATTTTCATATTATTAATTTTTGGATTGTTTAATACTGTTTATTACCATGATTATTGTTTCTGAACAAACACACGAGAATCAATAATATAAAGGAAGTGGAAGAAGATAGCGTGCGTATTAGGTGTAAATTATTCCATTTGGTTTCAAATTTTTCTCTCAAACTCTTAGCATCTTCTAAACTTATTCCTTCCAGATTGGTCTTATCTAACATATCATTTAGAGGAATGTTGCCTAATATGGTTACGATAAAAACACCCAGAAAATAAATTATTGCTGTAGCACATATCAGCCGGAATATGAAACCACCATTTTCCTTATTTATAAAAACGGCAATAAAAGATAATAGCAAAGGGCCTATGATAACGATATAGAACAAAGGGTTTAAAATTGTGTTGTTCATGTGCTGAAAAGCCTGTAAATACCCAACATCATTGAGCCTTCCAATACCTGGAGTAATAGCATTCGTCCAGGTAAAGAACACGCCTGCCAAAAGACCGGTCAATAATGTTAAAAAAAACAGAATTATGGTTTTACTATTAAAAGGAAATGATTTCATATTTTAATTTTATTAATTGATTTGCTATGCTACTTGCGCTTTATAGATTAATAGGAAACGCCAGTTGTTTTGTATTGATACTCTTTTGAAGATAATTGACTGATTAAAAAGTCAGCTACATCTGCTTTTGATATCTTAAATTTCAAACTTCTGTCAGTGTATAAAAATCCATGTTTGTAATTTCCCGTAAATTCTTTGTTTGTCATATTTACAGGCCTAATAATTGTCCAATTCAAGTTGCTTTGTTTGATAAGGTTTTCTTGAATCTGATGTTCCTCAAAGGTTTTTCCCAAAAAAAATGGAATAATAATTTTTCTAGTTATGAAGGGGGCCTTGTTTAGCACAACTTCGCTATCTCCAAATCCTAATGATGATTGGCAGATCAATCTAGACACTCCATTTTTTTCCATTGCTTTAATAATATTTCCTGTACCAATAGATCTCAATTTACCTGCTTTGGTAGCAGGCGCGCCAAGACAGCAAATCACGGCTTCCTGGTTTTGCATAGCTTTTTCCATTGAACTCAAAATCATTACATCGCCTTTAAAAAGAATTAAGTTCGAATGAGTGATGTTAAGCTTGGCAGGGTTGCGGACAAAGGCAGTAACTGTATGTCCTTGTTCAAGTGATTGTTTTACG
>JANXRR010000499.1 GCA_025356795.1 Bacteroidia bacterium | reverse complement strand
TTTTTATGGTGGTGATTATTCCCTTGCCATGAGTTGTATGATAGAGTGCATCACCAGTTTTAAGTTTTTCAATATCCTTTTCTGTAAGTGGGTCGCCAACAAAATCAGGAAGTGGTATAGAAGGAGGTGGGACTGTCTCCTCTTGCACAGGTGCAGTATAGCTAAAAGAGCTTGTGTAACTGGAAGTGGTTTCTAATTCAGGCCCAATGTTTAATTTTTTCAACAAGGTAGCCTCTCCCCTACTTACAGCTCTAATTGCATTGCTAACGCTATCAACTGCATTTTGTACAATGTCTATGCGGAGCGATTCATCATATTCTGCAATTGTAAATTCCGAAAAGGAATAATCAACAGGAGTTTTCGTATCTCTTATTACAGCAACTGGCAGGTTGAGCGCCTGACGCACCGCAAAGCTAAATCGCACATCAGAATTTGCACCACTAAAGTCGCATAAGACCATATCTGCATTCACTACATTTTTCAACGTTTCTATGTTGGCATCGGCACGCACGGCAGTAAAGTTGACCGCCCTACAGGCAGGCACTACAATATAATCGAAGATTCTGTTAAAGTGCCCCGATGAATATCCACTAACATCGGCCAAGGGCATAAAAACTAAACATCTTTTTTCCATAACTTTTTTCTTTCAAAACGAAGATAGTACTTTAATGAGGTATCAAACATGGTAAGGTCATAATAAAATTTATCCTGCTCTAATTTTTGCGTGTACAATAAGTCGGGGAAAGTTTCTAAGCAATCACAATTCAAAAACTATAAAAAAGGGGTACTGTGAAAACTTATAATCTCTTAGACAGAGTCTCGAAGTAGGCTTTAATATAAATCTACTTTTAATCTTATCTTTAATCGCCTTACAAAGCTAATGTTAACAGGATGTTGAAAAAATCAAGAGTAAAAAATCAATTTAATTTATATGCCACACCCAACTTTTACATTTTTCTCTCCTCATTTAATCTTAAAAAATGTAAGAGCGGGGATGGTTTTTTATGAAAAAGCGTTTGGTGCGAAAGAGTTACGCAAGTGGAATAATTCAGATGGTAGCGTGCACGTAGCTGAGATGGAAATTGATGATGCACTCTTTCATTTGCATGAAGAAGTTTTAAAGAATAATCAAGTAAGCCCGGAAAGTATTAATACAGCGACAATACTAATTGGTTTATTCTCTGAAGATCCCGATGTGAAATTCCAACAGGCCATTAGTGCAGGTGCAAAAGTAATCACTACGCTCCAAGATTTTGATTATGGATATAGGCAAGGAGTGGTGGTTGATCCGTTTGGCCATCAGTGGCTTCTCCAAAAAAGAATATAAATCCATAGAAATTCTAGAAAATTTATAATAACAGTAATTACGAAGACCGTTGTTTGTAACCTCAGCAGCGCATTTGGTACAATAGAATCTGTTACCCAAACAAATCCAATTGCTTTTTGCTTAGGGTGGTTTCTTTTGGTTTCTGCTTGCCTTCCGCAGTTTCTACTTTTCCGTTTTCAGAATAACTGCCTACGCCAATAATGTTGTAGCCAATAATTGTTTCAACGCCCACGCCATTTATTTTCCTTTCTATCTCTAGTCTGCAAGTAATGCTTGAGCCGCTTTTAAATTCTACCTTTCCCAATTGCACCATAGCCATAAACTCCTCCGATTTCATGGTAAAGGAAATGGGCAACCCATTAAACATGCCTTTCCATTTATGCCTACCTTTTACCAACACGGGAGAAATAATTTCTATTTGAGCATTTTCCACAATCTGTGGTGTTAATAAACCCGAGCTTACAATAAATTTTTTAAAATCGTCACGAACAATCAACTGATCTTTAATTATTGGCTTCTTGCTGCCATCGGTTAATGCCACTGAAACACTTTTTACCTTCTGGTACTTGCGCAGCAGGTCGTAAAAATTAGATCGTCTTTTTTTTATTATACTGTTTTGTTCTAGTAATGGCAATTGGTTAATTGTGTCAGCTTTCAATTGTTCCAATTGCCGCCTTTGCAATTCATTTAGTTGCTCATCAGCCATCAGATCGCTTAATAGCGCATCCACCAAGTGGAGAATGGAAGCATGCGCAGGTGTAGCCACACAAGCCACCACAAGAGTGTTAACCATCACAATTTTAGAGACACGTGTTTTCGTGGGCGATTTTGCCGCAATTGTGAGCCAGTCTTTTAGGCCTCCTTTCCCCGAGGGCTCTGTTTCCACGGTAATGGCTACCCCACACAGTTTGGCCACCACTTTCGCAATTTCTAATAGTTCGCGTTCGCATTTATTGTGCACCAGCGCATCCATGGTGTGGGTTTTATCGCTAAACCAATAGTGAAGTTGTAGTTTGCTGATGGTATTCAGATCAGATGTATCGGCCATTGTTCAAGTTCTTTTCTATCGAAAAACTTCAGAAAAGGGCGGCAAAGTATTCAATTCTAGTGGCAAAAAAAACTCTTCGGCAAAGCCTTTCCCCTTGATCAGAGTCTTCACAGATTAACGATTAACAACAGCCATTTAAATCGGTGGGAGCATTGACCAAGCAATAGTTCATAAGTATCTTTCAAGTGTGACCACAATGGGGTGGGAGTTTTACCGATAGGAAGTATATGTCAGCTTGAGCCGTCTAATATAGGTGAGTACAGAATTCTGCTTCCTTTGGCCATCAAGCCTTTTACTTTATTTATGCTCGACAGAAAATACCTTAACTTCTGCTAACTTGAAAAACTTTGGATCCATTACTTGCTTTAAATAAATTACTTATGATACGTGCTTTACTTTTACTATCGGTTATTTCGGTGTTCATACCATTAACTGCGGTGGCCCAAAACGAGCCGCTGCGTGTTGGGGTGGTAGGGCTAACGCATACGCACGTACATGGCATACTTGGCCGGGCCGATCGGGGTGACATTAAAATTGTGGGCATTGCAGAGCCGAACCGTGAGTTAGCCCAGCGCTATGCTGACCAGTACAAGTTCTCCATGAATATTGTATTTACTAACCTGGCGGAAATGCTTGCCGCTACCAAGCCGCAAGCCGTTGCCGCCTTCGGCACAATTTATGAACATTTGATGGTAGTTGAGATGGCTGCCCCTAAAGGAATACACGTGATAGTTGAAAAGCCCTTGGCTGTGAATATGGAGCACGCCAAAAAAATGGAAGCACTGGTAAAGAAACATCACATACAGTTGCTCACCAATTACGAAACTACCTGGTACCCCAGCAATCATAAAGCGCATGAGCTACTGGAAGCAGGCGTGGTAGGCGACTTGCGCAAAATAGTTATTCGCGATGGCCACCGAGGCCCAAAAAAACTTAAGATAACGAGCGAATTTTTGGATTGGCTCACCGACCCCGTTCAAAACGGAGGTGGTGCTATTACCGATTTCGGCTGCTATGGTGCCAATCTTACCACTTGGTTGATGAAAGGGAAAAGGCCCAAAACAGTAACCGCCATTACCCAACAACTGCAAAAAGAAAACAACCCGAAAGTAGATGATGAGGCCACCATCATTCTTACTTATGATGATGCCACGGCCATTATACAAGCTTCGTGGAACTGGCCCATTGGCAGAAAAGATATGGAAGTATATGGATTGAAAGGATCCATCTTTGCAGATAATCGGCACACCTTACGCACACGTATGGCAGAAGGCTATGATGGCTACAATGAAGAGGTACTTACCCTGCCAGAACGCGAGCAGCCACAGGACGATCCGTTTGCATTGCTGGCAGCGGTAGTCAAAAATAAAATAACACTACCACCGTTCGACCTCTCCTCTTTAGAAAACAATTTATTGGTAATGGAAATTCTTGATGCAGCCCGTGAAAGTGCGAGCACTCAAAAAACGGTGATACTCAAATTCTAGATCGCTTCGTACCAAAACCAACTTTATTGACCGTAATTGCGAGTGGCGGAAGGAAGTAAAAGAACCAAATACTGGTCTTCTCAAGTAGGTCTGGGAAAAGCAAATTATCGGATTCTTTTCCGATTTTGATCAAGATTGCCTGTAACCACCGATCACTAAATTAGCTCTCTGAATTCCTTAACCCAGATTCCGCCATACGATTTTCTATTGAGTAATCTGGGTTTAAGGTGAGGTGCGCTGCTTTTGAGGCCAAGCTGTTGCTTTAAGATGAAAGTTTTGCGCTAAATGACAGTGCTGCCCGCTATATCCTTTAAAACTTCTCCTCTACACCTAATCCAAATAAAGCAAAGTCGTATTTCACAGGATCCAAAGCGTCAAACTTTTTTAGGTTGTTGGTAAGTTCAACTGCCGTTTGCCAATCTGCCTGAGTGCGTTTTATTAGTTTAAGTTTTCGTGCCACACGCTCCACGTGTACATCGAGCGGGCAAACCAATTGAGCTGGCGAAATACTTTTCCATAAGCCAAAGTCAACACCAGTTGCATGGCTGCGCACCATCCAGCGCAAGTACATATTAATTCTTTTACAAGCAGACTTGCGCGCAGGCGAGGACACATGTTTTAACGTACGCAACGGATAATCGAGCGAGAAAAACAGTGCATGGAAGTTGATTAAGCCCTGTTCAACATTGGCTGATTGTTGGGGTACTGTGAAAGCTTCTTCTAACGATTGATGATGTTTATAAAACGTTGAAAGTGACTTAATGAAATACAAAGCATCGATACCATTGAAGGTTCTATGCTTAAATTTCGCGAACGGTTTTAAATCATTTTCAGTATGGTGCATGAGGAAGTTGTGAGGATCATTTTCCATACACAAAAGAAACTGCCTGGCCTTATTAATTACTGTTATGCGCTGCCCCCACGCCAACACTGCTGCCAGAAATCCGGCTATTTCTACATCTTGTTTCTTGCTGAAAGAATGTGGAATAGAGATAGGATCGTTTTCGATAAAACCGGGTCGATTATATTTATCTACCTTCTCATCCAAAAATAATTGCAGCTCCGCGAGTTTACTTGTTTTCATTCATGGAATGTATAAAAGTAACTTCCACTCTCCTATTAATGGCGCGAGCGCCTTCTGTATTTTCCTTTTGAAGAGGTTTATCTTTACCACGACCACGAGTGGAAATTCTGTTTTTGTTAATTCCATTAGCTATCAAAAATTTACCAACACTGGCTGCCCTGCTTTCAGACAATTGCCTATTGAATACGGCAGACCCCACATCATCGGTATGGCCTGTCAACACTATTTTCCACTGAGTATTCGCTTTTAGAATGCTAAGCAATTTTTCAAGTTCAATAAAAGAAGGTTTGAGATTGGATTTACCGAACTCAAATTGAATATTCTTCAACACATAAGTCTCATTGGGTTTAATTTCTGATGTATAGGTAAACGGAAGTGAGGTTGACGGGATTGAATCGACATCCATCACACTCACATCATCAATATAAAAATAGCAAGCACTGGCAAGCATGGGTTCCTGAATTGGCTCATAATTGATATGGAAATTCTTTGTCTTGTCATCGTCAAAGAAATTTCCGATAATCATATACAATTCACCACCATGGGCAATATATTGCTGGCTTACTTTTTCCCATAAACCCGAACTTTTTCTAAAAGCCGAATCATATACTTTTGAAATCGTAGGGTTTCTCTCAATCACTTTGTCCTTGGCAATATTTACAGCTGAATCTGTTAGTAAAATACCAATGCGATCAATACTGTGCCGTGAATAACTTGCCAACCTAAAAAAGAATTCTATGCGATATATCTTATCTTTTTGAAGAGTTGTTTTCAGTTTGGTCTGCAAGTACTCGCGATAGTTAATACCACTTGCCCAGACATAAATTCCAGCATATCCATCGCCCGAGTGCGATCTTGCCACACCAGCCCAATTGTGCGGAATATTTCCAGATCCTTTGTTGCAACTATTATAAAGATCAGGAGTGCCACCTGTAGGTGAATTCCATCCCTGAGCAAGCTCTTTTGTTTTATAATTTATGTTGGGTGCGGTAGGGCAATTATAATATTCTTCAAACCCTGAATTGGGAACTAGGTTCTGACTGAATGAAATTTGGGAGGCAACTAACGTCAATAAAAAGCCAAACTTCATTACTTGTAATACGTGACTTCCGCTTTAAAGCTGGTGTCAACTCCGCCCAAGCGATCAAATGCAGACTTTGAAATTTTTAGTACAACTTTTTGATCGGTATCGGCAGGGGAAAAAGAACCTGTTACTCGCACAAAAACTTCTTTATTGGTGGTCTCATTTCTTACTTTCACAATCGAGCCTGCTTTAATAGTACGATGTAACGCCAAATATTTCCTGCTTCCTTCAGTACCTTCCATAATTTCTGCCAAGCCTAACTCCTTTACTTCATCTGAGCCACCTGTATTTTCAGAAATCACTATTACATCTTCCTTTTTCTCAACCTTTTCAGCAGGCTTTACAACTTCTACATTTTGAATTTCCTTTACTTTCCTTTCCACAGGCTGTTGATTCTCTACCTTAACTACTTCTTTCTTTTCTGCGGCAGCAACTTGTTTATCTACCTTAACAACCACCTTTTTTTCTGTCTCTAAAGCGGGTGTAGTTCCAGAAACTACCAGCACCTGTCCTATTTTTACTTCATCCTCTGTCAAGGAATTAAGTTCTTTCAATTGCTTAACGCTTACTTTATAGAGCCTTGCGATAGAAGAAAGTGACTCTTTAGCAGCCACGGTATGCAGCTTTTTAGTAGCCGGTTTCTTGGGTTCTATTTTGGTTTCTTTGGCTATCGTTTTCTTTTCGAACGGAATCTTCAACAATTGCCCTTCTTTTATTCCGGTTTCAGAGTTTTCGTTAGATTCTTTAATGGAGGCTACAGAGGCCTTGTATTTTCTTGAGATGGCATAAAGCGTTTCGCCTGCATCTACTTTATGAATAATAAAAGTTTTGCCATTAATTGTTTCCGTTCTAACAGAATCAGCGGGTGCAAATGAAAATAGGGCTAACAGAACAATCTTTATCATACTTCTAAAACTAGGCGAAAAGTTACCAATTCCTTGGGACTTCCAATAGTGAATAATTTCTGTTTTTAAACTGTTATTTTTACAGCTAATTCAACGCATTGCAATGAAAAAAATTGTTGGTTTTACATTCTTGATGGCTTTGGTTCTTTCAGCTATGGCTCAACCGAAAAAAAAACTTGTAATGGTGATGGATATAAAAGATGAAATTGATACGCGCATGACTCGCTATGTTTCACTGGCATTAGATCACGCAAAGGAAATAGAAGCTGATTATGTAATAGTAGAGATGGACACTTATGGAGGTGTATTGACTGATGCGAAAGACATTGTAGATAAAGTTATGGGTTTCAAAAAACCGATATGGGTATTCGTGAATTCTGATGCGGCTTCGGCAGGAGCCCTTATTTCCATTGCATGCGATAGTATTTATATGTCGCCAGGAGCCAGTATTGGGGCTGCTACTGTGGTAGAAGGCGGAAGTGGCAAAGCAGCACCGGATAAATATCAATCGTACATGCGTTCTATTATGAGAGCTACCGCTGAAGAAAATGGACGAGACCCACGAATAGCAGAAGGGATGGTAGACGAGAAAATTGTAATTGATAGCATAAAGCAAGCAGGAAAAGTAATTACGTTTACAACATCTGAAGCTATAAAGCATGGCTATTGCGAAGCGAAAGTTCAATCCATAGAAGAGATTCTAAAAAGAAATAACGTTACCGATTATTCACTCGAACACTTTGAATTGAGTGGCCTAGAGAAAATTGTCGCCTTCTTCTTAAATCCGTTCATCAGCGGCATTCTTATCTTAATGATTATTGGTGGAATATATTTTGAGCTTCAAGCACCTGGCATTGGCTTTGCGGCTGTGGCAGCACTACTTGCTTTAGTCCTTTACTTAATTCCTTATTATCTAAATGGCCTGGCTGCGTATTGGGAAATAATTGCTCTTTTTATTGGCGTAGGACTATTGGTAGCCGAGATTTTTATCATTCCAGGTTTTGGTGTGGCCGGAGTAGCAGGAATAGTGTTAACAGTTTCTTCTTTAATTCTTATTATGTTGAACAACGACAATTTCAATTTTGAATGGGTAAGCATACATAGTTTATTAATGGCTTCTTTGGCCACCATTGGTGGCCTGTCAGGCGGGGCGTTATTATTACTTTTTGGTGGCGCCAAACTAAGCAACTCAAAAGCCTTTAAGAAAATGGCCTTG
>JANXRR010000492.1 GCA_025356795.1 Bacteroidia bacterium | reverse complement strand
CTGAACTTAATGCTTCATGCTTGAGTGTGTATTTAATATTTCTAAATGCTACCGGGCCATGATCACCTTGAATCATCAAAGGCACCAGGTTTATGGCAGACCATGAAAATATCTTTTCGTGCACCTAAGTTTGATGCAGGTGGAAAGAAGATTGCAAACGCACGATTTGTTTCAGTAGAATTGAACGGTGTAAAAATCCATGAGAATGTGGAAGTGCCATTGCCAACTGGAGGTCCTGTTGAGAACAATGAAAAACCGATGGGGCCTTTGATGATTCAAGGTGATCATGGCCCGGTAGCATTTAGAAATATTAAATACACACTCAAGCATGAAGCATTAAGTTCAGTAAGTAATGTGAGCTATAAAATCTATCATGGTGCTTTCAAAACCATTTCTGATTTCGTTTCTCAAGAGCCTGCTTTAAAAGGTAGTTCAAATGAACTTAGCATTGAGGCTGTAGATACTGATAATGACTACGGAATTGTTTTTAATGGAAATGTTACTGTTCCTGAAAATGATAAATACACGTTTATTATTGTAAATACAGGGGGAATTAAAATGACTCTGAACGGAGCCACGCTGGTTGACCATCAAAGCGATAGTTGGCAGCCTGAACTTGGGTCAGTTGATTTGAAAGCAGGCACGTACCCTTTCGAGATTACTACATACAAAACAGCAGGTTGGATGCCACCCCGTTTGGCATTATATGTAAAAACACCAAGTACCTATCCGCAAACATTAACGGCCTTTAATTCCTCTCCTCCCGATGAGAACCCGGTTCAATCCATTTATATCAAAACCGGAAGCGAACCTAAATTACTTCGCGCCTTTATTGATTTTGAGGGTGACTATAAAAGAAGATTAACGCACACAATAGGTGTTGGCGATCCAAGTGAGATAAATTTTGTGTACGATTTAGAAAGTGGCAATCTAGCTTGTGTATGGAGAGGTGACTTTGTGGATGCTACCCCTATGTGGCACGATCGTGGTGATGGCTCATTTCGTCCACTAGGTGCTGTGCAATATTTATTCATTAATCAGCCTCTGGCTTTCTTAGCTTCTGCCAGCGATGCATTCCCTGCAATGGGCAAAGAAGGTGAGTTCAAAACAAAAGGTTACATAATTGACCAAACCTCTCTACTTCCCATTTTTAAATACACGTACAATGGATTGGAAGTGCAGGATAAAATTTATCCTGACGATAAAAACAGAAGTCTCACGCGAGAAGTAACCCTTAAAGAGAGAGGAAGTAAAGCAGGCCTTACTTTTAAACTAGCGGAGGGTAACGAAATTATTAAAATGAATGATGGCTCCTATATAGTAGATAAAAAATATTATATCAAAACTGCATCATCGCCAACTATCAGGGAAACAAACGGAAAGAAAGAACTTGTGGTTTCTGTTGATGCTAACTCTATTAAATACACAATCATCTGGTAATTGATTTTTATCATTTTGCTACTTATGTCTTACTATATACATCTATAAAACATGAAAAAATATCATTTAAATATTCTTTGCGTGGGGCTAGCTCTTTTTAGTTCAATCGCTTCAGTTGCGCAAGAAACAAGAACCTATAAAGAAGAAGATTATTATAAAATTATAACCATTCCAACACCAGAAGGAGTGCTGCTGGAAGTGGGTGGGGTTGCCACCATGCCCGATGGAAGGATTGCTATTTCTACACGCAGGGGCGATGTGTGGATTATTGAAAATCCTACGATGGAAAGCAATTCGAATCCACGCTTCACTTTATTTGCCTCTGGTCTTCATGAGTCGCTTGGCCTTGCCTATCGCGATAACGCTTTATTCACGGCCCAACGCGGAGAGCTAACTAAATTGATGGATACAAATGGCGATGGTATAGCCGATGTTTATGAAACGATTCATGCGTGGCCTATTTCAGGACACTATCATGAATATTCTTTTGGCCCTAAGTTTGCTTCTGACGGCAATTTTTTCGTAAGTGGCAATGTGGCTTTTGGTGATGAAGAGTGGTGGCGCGGTGAGAGCAGAAGGCCGTGGAGAGGTTGGGTGATGAAAATTCATACCGATGGAACCCTTGAACCTTGGGCAACTGGAGTTCGCTCACCTTGTGGCTTAGGCATTATTGATGGTGAATTATTTTACGATGACAATCAAGGCGATTGGGTTGGTTCTGGTGGATTGTGGCATGTTACCAAAGGGAGTTTTATGGGACATCCTGCCGGATTGAAATGGACAGGCGAGCCTAACTCTCCACTTAAAGTAACTACAGAGCAATTGTATGCGAAGGTGAATCCTCGTCAAGAAAAAAGGGAGGGTCAATACATAAAGCCTGAAAATATCAAAGACGAAAAGAATCCCACTTTTTTGTATGAGATTAAAAAAGAAATACCAGAATTAAAACTTCCTGCTGTTTGGCTACCTCATGGTGTGTTGGGCATTTCTAACTCAGAAATTTTAGTGGATGAAACCGCAGGAAAATTTGGCCCATTTGCTGGTCAGGTGTTTGTAGGAGATCAAGGTCAAAGCAAAATCATGCGAGTAGTGTTGGAGAAAGTAAAAGGAGAATATCAAGGAGTGGCGTTTGATTTCAGGTCAGGCTTTCAATCTGGTGTTTTAAGAATGAGCTGGGGGCATGATGGCTCCTTATTTGCTGGCGAA
>JANXRR010000536.1 GCA_025356795.1 Bacteroidia bacterium | reverse complement strand
AGGCCATGAAAATTATCAAGAGATAAAGGGAGTTAAATATCCTTTTGAGGATAAAGAAGTTTTGGAACGAATGTTAAAAATGTTTGCCAGTTAGTAACCATTAGATAAGAACGAAAAAATTTGACTAATAGATAATTATGTTATACTACTTATTCGATTATCTTGATAAGCATTTCGATTTCCCCGGAACAGGTGTATTTCAATACATCTCATTCAGAGCTGGTATGGCTGCGCTATTTTCATTGCTGATAACCATTACATTCGGTAAAAAGTTGATTTCATTTTTACTAAGGAAACAAGTAGGAGAAGATATTCGGGATTTAGGTTTAGAGGGACAGATTCAAAAGAAAGGAACCCCTACCATGGGAGGCCTTATAATTATTGCTGCGATATTGGTTCCAACATTGCTACTCGCTAAAATAAATAATGTGTACATCATCTTATTAGTGACCACCACAATTTGGTTGGGATTAATAGGTTTTTTAGATGATTATATTAAGGTCTTCAAAAAGAATAAGGAAGGATTAGCAGGCAAGTTTAAAATTGTAGGCCAAATTGGTATTGGTTTAATTGTTGGTCTTACTTTATTTTTTAACGATCACGTGATAATACGTGAGGTTTACAGCCCTGTGGTTGCGAGCACCGAATTTTTTATTCTTAATCAGGATAAATTAGAATATAGAGATTTAAAATCAACCAAAACTACTGTTCCTTTCTTTAAGAATAATGAGTTGGATTATAGTAAAGTAGTACCGTTCATTGATAAGAACTATACTTGGATAATTTATACGTTGGTTGTAATTTTGATTGTTACGGCTGTTTCTAACGGGGCAAATATTACGGATGGAATTGATGGATTGGCAGCCGGAACATCTGCTATCATTGGGCTCACGCTTGCCATCTTTGCTTACTTATCAGGCCGCGTTGACTTTAGTAGCTACCTTAATATCATGTACATTCCAAACCTGAGTGAGGTGGTAATTTTTTGTACTGCTTTTGTTGGTGCTTGTCTAGGTTTCCTATGGTACAATGCCTTTCCCGCACAAGTATTCATGGGCGATACAGGAAGTCTTTCATTGGGCGGCATCATAGCAGTGTTAGCATTCGTTGTTCGCAAAGAACTTCTGCTTCCGCTAATTTGTGGAATATTTCTTATCGAAAATCTTTCCGTGATTATTCAGGTAGGATATTTTAAATACACCAAGAACAAGTATGGGCAAGGTAGCCGTATATTTTTAATGTCCCCTCTTCATCATCACTATCAAAAAAAAAATATTCACGAAGCAAAGATTGTTACTAGATTTTGGATTGTGGGAATACTATTAGCAATTCTAAGCTTAGCAACATTGAAGTTGAGATGATTTAGAAAAGTAAGAATTATTGTAAAAATTAAGAGCATACATCGACACATTGAACAATCGAATTATCATATTAGGCGCAGGCGAAAGTGGAACAGGAGCGGCCATCTTGGCGAAGGTCAAAGGGTATGATGTTTTTCTTTCTGATCAAAGTGCTATTAAAGAAAAGTATAAAATTGAATTGGAAAAATATGCTATTAGTTACGAGGAAGGAATGCATACAGAATCTGAAATTCTGAATTGCGCGCTTGTAATCAAAAGCCCGGGCATTCCCGAGAAGGCGGAAATCATTAAAAAGATTAATGCTATGGGAATTCAAATCATTGATGAGATTGAATTTGCTTCACGTTTTGTAGAGGGAAAAATCATTGCAATAACCGGCACCAATGGTAAAACAACTACTACTTTATTGATTTATCATATATTAAAATCTGCCAATTATAATGTGGCATTAGGTGGCAATGTGGGAGAGAGCTTTGCTCGTAAAGTTGCTTTGGGAAAACACGATTGGTATGTACTTGAAACAAGTAGCTTTCAGCTAGATGGAACAACTAGTTTTAAACCATTTGTTGGAATACTTACAAACATAACACCTGATCACCTGGATCGATACGAATATAAAATTGAAAATTATATCGATTCCAAGTTTAGGCTAATATCCAATATGAATAGTTTAGATCACTTTATCTATTATGGAGATGATTTGATTATAAAAAAGGAAGTTGAAGCCAGATTTATATTTCCGAAAGCGGTTACTATCTCGTTATCAGACAAGTCAGCCAATGTATATTCTATTGACACTACTATGTATTTTAAATCTGTAGACGATAGCATTAATCAACTTGATACAACTTTAAAAGGGCCTCATAATTTGATCAACACCATGCAAGCAGTTTCAGCAGTATTACTGGCGGGTGTCAAAATGAATAGTATCAAGGCTTCATTGAAAACTTTTGTTAATGCCCCC